>JBDRTM010000190.1:0-11377 GCA_043824065.1 Planctomycetota bacterium
TTGCGTATTTCGTATGTCGTATGTCGTACGTTGTATATCGTATTTAACATTTTGTCTTTCTGAGCGCAGCGAAGAATCTCACACTCGCAACGGGGCAAAAACCCTGTTCTAAGGCCAGATGTTTCGCTTCGCTCAACATGACAGCTTAAAAGTCAGTCAAGTTGAGTAATTTATTATTGACTATTGACTATTGACTATTGACTAATGATGACTGATTGTTGAGGACTTGCTTATCGTTATAAAGGGGTCAATGGGTAGAAAAACGCTAATCATCATCGTATTGGTTGGAGGGATTGTTGGGTCTGCATTCGGTGTCAGTGATAATAATAGAGGGGCCGTTTGGCCGGGACGTAAGTGGGAGCAGGCCAGGCCCCAAGAGATGGGGATGGATGCAGCCATATTGCGAAAGGCCCGTGACTATGCGCTCACCGGCAGTGGGTCGGGCAGCGTCATCCGGCACGGCCGATGCGTTATGCAGTGGGGTGACCAAACACAACGATACGACCTTAAGTCAACAACAAAAGCAATTGGCATTACCGCAGTGGGTGTGGCGCTAAAGGACGGGAAAATCAACAGCTTGAGAGACCGGGCCCAAAAATATCATCCAAGCTTTGGTATTAAGCCTGAGTCAAATATCGAGACCGGCTGGCTCGATAAGATAACGCTCTTCGGCCTTGCGACCCAGACCGCAGGTTTCGATAAAAACGGTGGATACACCGAACTGATGTTCGAGCCGGGGACGAAATGGTCGTATAGCGATGGGGGGCCGAACTGGTTGGCTGAGTGTGTTACATTAGTCTATGGGCGGGACCTTAATAAGCTGATGTTTGAGCGTGTCTTTGGTCCGATTGGGATAAGTACATCTGATTTGACCTGGCGGAATAACGCCTATCGGCCAAAAGAGATTAACGGTATCAAACGGCGGGAATTCGGCTCAGGCATCAGTGCCAACGTTGATGCGATGGCGCGGATAGGGTACCTATATCTGCGGCGCGGTCGCTGGCAGGGTAAGCAAATCATTCCCGCCTGGTTTGTCGATATGGTGCGAACCGTACCTCGGACTGTTCGAGGTCTGCCGGTAGTCAAAGAGGAAAGCTACTTCAATGCCTCGGACCACTATGGCCTGTTGTGGTGGAATAACGCCGATGGGACTATGGCCAGAGTGCCGAGAGATACCTACTGGTCGTGGGGACTGTATGACAGCTTGATTGTGGTGATACCGAGTCTCGATATCGTGGCAGCGAGGGCAGGCAAGTCGCTTAACAAAGCACGCAATTCCAACTATAAGTCAATCGAGCTGTTCATTGAACCAATCGTGCTGTCGGTTACGCAAAAGGGCGGTAGGGGGGCTGCACCATATCCGCCCAGTCCTGTGATAAAGGGTATCGAGTGGGCGCCGGCCGATACGATTATCCGGCGGGCATCTGGCAGCGATAACTGGCCGATTACCCGGGCGGACGATGATAATCAGTACACAGCTTATGGAGATGGCTGGGGATTCGAGCCGAAAACCAAAAAGAAGCTGAGTCTCGGCATTGCGAAAATTATCGGGTCTCCGCCTGATTTTCGGGGAGTCAACATTCGCACTGAAAGCGGCGAACGAATAGGGCAGGGGGCCAAAGGTGCGAAGGCAAGCGGGCTTCTGTGCGTCGATGGCGTGCTTTATATGTTAGTCAGAAACACCGGCAATTCGCAGATAGCCTGGTCCAGAGACCATGGCAAAAACTGGAAGTGGTGCGACTGGAAATTCACAACGAGTTTTGGTGCTCCAACATTTTTGAACTTTGGCAGGAATTATACCGGTGCGAGAGATGATTTTGTTTACATCTATTCGCACGATAGTAACAGTGCCTACGAACCGGCTGACAGGATGGTAATGGCAAGGGTACCGAAAGACAGAATAATAAAGCGGGATGCTTATGAATTCTTCAAGGGCCTTAATGATTGGCGGCAGCCGATATGGACAAAGGACATTCACGAAATGAGGGCTGTGTTTATTAACCCCGGAAGATGTTATCGTTCGGGTATCAGTTACAATGCGGGTTTGAAAAGGTATCTGTGGTGTCAGACTATCTATGGTGAGGATGATATGCGATTCAAAGGGGGATTAGGGATTTTTGACGCTCCGGAGCCGTGGGGGCCGTGGACTACTGTATATTATACGGAGGAATGGGATGTTGGCCCAGGGGAGACAAGCTCTTTGCCAACCAAGTGGATGAGTAACGATGGCAAAACCTGCTATCTGCTTTTTTCGGGGGACGATTGTTTCTCTGTGCGCAAGGCGACATTGACGGATTAAAATATTTTGGGTCGAGTATAGTTTTGAAGCGGACAAACGAGAGCGCAAAATCGACAACTGTATGTTCCCAACTTTCACATTTCCTGAATGATTTTTTTGAAGGGTGCCATCGCGGGATGATCCCATTTCCAGACGCCATTCCTTGCAACTACACCTAGTTTTTTACCAGCGTGGTCGTCTTTGCCAGCAAGGTAAGCATGTAATTTGCTTTTCCAGGCGTGTTTAATTTCTTCGTTATTTTCCTGATTTTTTTGTGCGCATTCGAGAAAAGTATCTATACAGTTCAGTAATGGGTCGTCAGCGACAGTTTCTAAACACAGGTCTTCTAGTGTGCCAGGCCGGCATTTCCTGTTTTTGCCTAGTCCTGGAAATAGAATAAAGGCGGTTTTCATAACGTTAGTGGAAGTAAATTGAAACGGCTCTGTGGGTATAGGTAAGTCAACATTCTCGGCATTTTTCAGAGCTGATTGAATACTTTGTACAGCCGATTGCACATTGGTTTCAGCATCGCGGGCAATAACAAGCGTTTTCACTTTTGAAAAATTTTCCATAGTGGCAAGATTTTCTATAAATAGCCTCAATTCATTGATTCCTCTGAAATTGAAGATTTGAATATCAATTTTCTCGAGGGCTCTACTGGCACGGAACAAAAACCCATGGGCATCAAGACCTTCAGCCAATATCAATTTTTGTTTCTCGATTTGCTGTGGCTTTGGATCGAATTCTTTTCCACATTCCGGGCAGCAAACTTTTTTAGTTCGTGGTAGTGTAGGCATCGTCACCGAATCTCCAGATTATGAGCAATTGCGGAGCCAAGCATATCATAATTGGATGTCTTTGCGGTTATAACATCACCTTCACGCTCGAGGCGGATATAACGCAAATCGTTTGGTCTGTTTGCTAATCCTTTATGGGCTGCTTCTAGACACACATAGCTATGCGTCGTTGCGATGAATTGGCATTTGAAATTTTCTGCGGCGTTGCCTATCGCCTCCCATATTTTTGGCAATAGTGACCTGTGAATGCCGTTCTCGACCTCATCAACAAAGACAACAGTATTTTCGCACCAAGCTATCGCAATTATAATGTCCAGCAACCGGACCATTCCTCCGCCCATAAATGAGATTGGAATCATCTCGTGAAGACCGATATCCCCATAGATAACTGGCTCTGGACCCTCTGTAATGACCGCGATATTTTTCAAGCGAGGTTCGATAAGTTTGAGAAACTTCAGAACATTTGGTTCTTTACCGGTTTTCGTTAATTTACTGAAACGGTCACAGGTCTCTTTAGAAGATATCTGTACTTTTGCAGGGAGAACAATTGCTGTTCTTAGTCCAGTGACAGCGTAATCATGCTTAATACCTGGAGCACCTTTTGGGCTGATAATAAGGTGTGAGTTTTTTTAGTTTTCGAACCATCATCAAATTCGATGTCTAATGAAAATGAGGGCGTTGGTTCTAAATCTGTTCGTACAGTTTTTCCCTCCGAATCATGAGGAATTTCGTTAGGTGGTAATACTTCAAGAGTGAAGTTTGGGTTGTATTTATACGTGGCACTTTCCTCGTTTCCGTCGATCGAAACGGAAATAGATATCTGCTGAGCTAAGTCGTATTCTCTGAATATAGGGGCCCACATACCCTCCGCCGTGGTAATTACGTTGGCAAGCCCTCGCCAGCCGTATTGCTTCAAAATCATATTTGAGGGCATGCGGTCGAAAAAGAGAAATAGAGCTTCCAGCAATGCCGTTTTTCCAACATTATTCCTTCCGCCAATTAGGGTTATCCGGCCAAGGTCGGGGAGCGTTAACTGCTTGAAGCACTTAAAATTCTTTATTAATGCCTCAGTTATCATTGTATAGTCTCCAATTAGTGGCCTGGTTTTCGGTTCAGCCTCTTGGTATCGCTTAACTACTACAGGCGCTTGAGAGTCACGAATCTTCTAAATAATACTACAATGGTTCCACTCAATAGTCCATGATTTTGTTGAGATTGTCAAGAGGGATTTTGCGCGGGAATAAAAGAGGGGCAAAAGGAATATCCAATATCGAATATCGAAGACAGAAGGTAAGAGGGGCACACTAATTTACTATTTATTATTTCCTATTGATTATTGGAGGGATTTGGCTATGATACCGGCAAATGGAAAAGATCCTCACAAACAGGACAAGCCCTTCGACTTCGCTCAGGACAAGTCCTAAGTTTTGCGTTGATTGTCGCGCCTATTAGGCTATTATAGCTAACTTTATGAAAGATATCATTTCAAACAGGACAAGTAAAATCGACGCCAGTGGTATTCGGAAGGTTTTTGCGCTGGCGGCGTCGCTGAAAGACCCGGTAAATTTTTCGATAGGTCAGCCGGACTTCGATGTGCCGGAACCGTTAAAAGAAGAAGCGATAAAGGCAATCAAGGCGGGACAAAATAAATACTCGCAAACGGCAGGCGACGCTATCCTGAAAAAAAGAATAGCTGAACAGATAAAAAACGAGTTCGGCTGGTCGGAGCCGGCAATACTGATAACCAGCGGTGTCAGTGGGGGGCTGCTGTTGGCGTTTTTGGCGCTTATCAATCCCGACGATGAAGTAATTATACCCGACCCATACTTCGTGATTTACAAGCACGTAATCAATATGTTGGGGGGGAAATGCGTTTTTGTGGATAGTTATCCGGATTTTGAGCTGCCGGTCGAGAAAATAGCCGATGCGATAACTAACAAGACCAAGATGATTATACTTAATTCGCCCTGTAACCCGACCGGCGTGGTATATTCAGAGCAGCAGATAAAGGCATTAGCCGAGATTGCAGCGGAAAAAGATATACTCGTTATGACCGATGAGATATACGAGAGGTTCAGCTACGACGGCCAGTGCCCAAGTATAGCTAATTACTTCGAGAAGACCCTTTTACTGCGGGGCTTTAGCAAATCTTATGCGATGACCGGCTGGCGGCTGGCTTATATTGCGGCCGGCGAGTCCCTTAAAAACATAATCGAAGAGATGACCAAGATACAGCAATATACGTTTGTCTGTGCGCCCACGCCTTTTCAAAAGGCGGCTATTGCCGCTCTGGATTATGACGTCAGCAATTTGGTCGATACATACAGAAAAAAAAGAGACCTTCTCTATGAAGGGCTAAAAGATAAGTTTGAGCTTATCAAGCCCAGTGGTGCGTTTTATGCGTTTATCAAAGCGCCCGGCGGATCAGGAAGCGAATTCGTAGAGAAAGCGATCAAAAATAATGTGCTCATTATACCAGGGAACGTGTTCAGTGAGAAAGATACACATTTCAGGATAAGTTACGCGACCAGCGACGCCAAGATACAAGAGGGAATAGAAATTCTCCGCAGCCTTACATAAGCGAAACAGTTTTAATTCTTCACTTTAAGTTTTTTACTTGACCGCTTAAACGAAAACATACAGAATTGCCGCGCCATTGGTGTATGATGCGATATACAATACGATGTAAGGGAACAGTATGGTCAAAGAGATGATTTTCGGGATAGTAGGGGGATTGGGCCTGTTTCTGTTTGGCATGGGGATAATGTCGAACGGTCTGAAGGAGATCGCAGGGCAGAAACTTAAAGATGTCCTAGGGGCACTGACAAAACATCGCCTTATTGCAGCTCTGATGGGAGCGTTGGTGACGTGCCTGGTTCAGTCGAGTTCCGCCACGACGGTGATGATTGTGGGGTTTGTCAATGCCGGGCTTCTGAGTTTAAGGCAGGCATTGTGTGTTATTCTTGGTGTGAATGTGGGGACAACGTTTACGGCGTGGATGGTCTCGATACTTGGTATCGGGGGTCTTAAGATAACGGCTTATGCACTTCCAGCTATTGGCGTTGGTTTTCTGCTGCAGGTTATAGGAAAGACGCAAAAGATAAAAAGCATCGGCAGTATATTACTGGGGTTTGGAATTCTGTTTGTGGGCATTTCATTTATGAAGAATGCGTTTGACCCCTTCAAAGACAACCAAGCAGTTCAGTCTGCCCTTATTCAGCTAATCCAGAATCCGATTTTGGCTGCACTGATAGGTATGCTAATAACAGCGCTACTGCAGAGCAGTTCAGCAACGATTATGATAGTGCAGGTGATGGCGTTCCAAGGGGCTTTCGGGACGGATTGGGAGATTGCACTGCGTATTACCTTACCATTCATCTTAGGTGCTAACATCGGTACAACGATTACGGCGCAGTTGGCAGCAATTCAGACATCGCGAAATTCGAGGCGAGCGGCGATGGGACATACGTTGATCAATACAGTAGATGTGTTTTATATCCTACCTTTGATGTGGATAGGGGTGTATCACAAGATAGTAATGTGGGTCTCACCATGGGAGTTATCGCAGAGTACGATAATGGTTCATATGGCTATTGGCCACAGTCTGATTAATACAGTTGACATGTTTCTACTTTTGCCATTCGTCCGCTGGATGGAATGGGTTGTTACAAAGATTCTTCCATTCAAGAAAGAGGAATTAGCTCAAAAGCCTGTTGTACTGGAGAAGCACCTGCTTAATACGCCGGTGATAGCATTAGAGCAGACGAAACGTGAAATCATTCGTATGGCGAGAACAGCCAAAAAAGCACTTAGATTCTCTATCAGCGGAATCGTTGATGATAACAGAAAAGAACTTGGGTCGGTGAGGGAAATAGAAGACTTTATCGATGTATTGCAGCTCGAAATTACATCGTATCTTTCGGCATTATCACGCAGACAATTATCTGATGAAGTATCTATTGAGCTGCCGGTGCTTTTGCATACGGTTAACGACCTTGAGCGTATCGGTGACCACGCTGTCAATATTGTCGAAATCGCTGAACGTAAGATAGAGCAAAAACTTTCGTTTAGCAATTCGGCGCTGACAGAGGCTGAGCAGCTAAGAAAAGAAATAGACCAGATGTTTGATAATGTCATAGCAGCTCTGGAAAATAATGACGTTGAGGCGGCCAAATCGGCAGTTTTAACCAATGAAAATAATCTCAACAAGATGCAAATGGACTTCCGTCGCAGCCATGTTCAGCGGATGAGCGAAGGCATCTGCACACCCCAGACGGGCCTGATATTCATCGACCTGGTTGACAATATCGAAAAAATCGGCGACCACCTCACGAATATCGCACAAGCGATAATAGGCGGGCTGCATTGGGAGGGCGTCAAGCCTAAAGTAACGGATATATTGTAGATTCCTGCCCCTGCCTCCGCAGGGGTAACAATCTTGAGCGGGAACAACAATATTATATGCTAAGCATTATTTATATTGCCAAATTCGCAATATAGAGGTAAAATTCTTAGTATGAAACATGCACCTCGAAAAATTGCGATTGTTCTGCCGTGGCTGTTATTGCTCCTGGGGGCTGTTATGGCAGAAGAGTTCAGCAACGCCCCGGCAGAGACGCCAAGTGCAAAGGCGGCAGTAATCATCTGTAAGGGTATGATTGACGATGGGCTTTTCAAATCTATCCAACGCAGAACCCAAATTGCCCTCGATGAAGGGGTAGAATACCTAATCTATGAAATTCAAACATATGGGGGGCTTGTTAACGCAGCCGATAACATATGTAAGTATCTGATACTTGAAGTGGGCAAAGAAGCCCACACGGTTGCTTATATAACCACTGAAGCCATATCAGCCGGTGCAATGATAAGCGTCTCCTGCCAGGACATAATAATGCTTGAGAATACCACCATAGGCGATTGCGCCCCAATTGTACTTGTGCCCAGTCAAAAACTTGAAGGTGTGGATCGGGAAAAAGCCGAAAGTTTTATCCGCGGGGCTTTCGACCGGGCCGCGAAAGCAAACGATTATCCTCGAGCATTGCTCAGGGCAATGGTAACAATGCAAATTGAGGTGTACAGGGTCAAGAACATAAAAACGGGAGAGTACGAGTTTTTTGAGAGCGTGCGGCTGCCCAATGACCCGAACGAAATTTATGACCTGGACAACAAAGAATTAGTTGTCGAAAGCGATAAGCTGCTAACGCTGATTGCCTCTGATGCTCTCGAATACGGCATAGCAAGGGCGGTGGTCAAAGGTCGGGCAGGGGCGCTTGACTTTTTGGCCAAGCGAGACGGCGTAACCTTTGCCGGCGAGCCGATGGTGCTTGAGACTACCTGGTCGGAAGAGATGGTCCGATGGATAAACTCGCCGGCAGTGATGGCCGGGCTTGTTATGCTCGCCATGTTGGGGGTTTATATTGAATTTAACACCCCGGGCGTGGGTCTGCCCGGCCTGGCGGCGGTTATATGCTTTACAATCATAATCGGCAGCAAATACCTCGTCGGATTGGCTAACTGGGTGGAAGTAGCGTTATTTGTTTTAGGGATACTTCTGCTCCTAATCGAATTTTTTGTCCTGCCTGGTTTCGGGGTCGCAGGTTTTTCAGGAATAATATGTATTTTCGCCGGCTTATTCGGTATGCTCATCAAGAATCCGCCGGACAAATTACCCTGGCCCCAAGATGCAGTTGCCTGGAGTGATTTCACCTGGGGAGTCGTGGGGCTATCGGTGGGATTCGTTGGATTTATTGTTTTGGCCTGGCTGTTGTCAAAATATCTGCCGCGGATTCAGTTCCTTAGCGGGCTGATACTTGCCCCGGCGGTCCCAAGGCAGAGCGGTGAAATACCATTGAGTATGACCACTCCGCCTGAAAGTAAAACCGTAAGCGTAAGCTTGGGTGATACGGGTGAGGTGGTTTCGATACTGAGGCCTACGGGAAAAGCAAAATTCGGCGATGCCATAGTCGATGTAGTGGCTGAGGCCGAGTTCCTTGACAAAGGAACAAAGGTCGAGATAATTGAAATCCACGGCAATAGAGTGGTCGTCAAAAAACAGACGACAGAGGACGGATAACAGAGGACAGAAAAGGCTATCAGGAAATCAGGGTATCAGGATGCAGGATATCAAGAAATCAGGGTATCAGGATGCAGGATATCAGGAAATCAGGGTACCAGGAAAAACTAATCCGCCTCTGGCGGACAAACCTGATTCCTGATAACCTGATGTCCACTACCTGATATACTGATAACCTGATACCCTATACGAGGTAAGCTTATGGGTTGGTGGCTGGTTTTTGCTATTTTTCTTTATTTTGCTTGTGCGGTTCTGATAATAGCAGAAGTATTCGTGCCGAGCGGCGGGCTGATAAGTCTCTGCGCGCTGGCGTGTTTAATCGGCGGTGCAGTAATATTTTTTCAGCACAGTGCGACCGCCGGCTGGATAGGGGTAGGTATCGCATTTGTAATGATACCGGGGGTACTGATTTATACCTACAAGATATTCCCAAAAACCAGATTCGGTAAAAGTGTTACACTTACTCCCTCCGAACGGCAGCAGGGCGATGCCATACCTGATACGTCCGAATTAAAAGAGATGCTTGGTGAGGTCGGTGTCGTGCTTACACCGCTGCGGCCGGTAGGAATGTGTGATTTTTCGGGAAAAAGAGTTGAATGTGTGGCTGAAGGCGGATATGTTGATAAAGATAAAAAGGTCAAGGTCATCGACGTGGAGAGTACACAGTTGACCGTTCGTATGATAGAAGACAGTTAATGAAAGGAAAAAAGTATGTATAATTTAACAAACACGATCTTATCGCAAAAGAATCCCGTAGAAGTTGTCGGAATAGCACTTTTGGTCATAGTAATCCTTGTTGCGTTTGTTTTCCTGATGCTGTTCTTAAAATTCTTCCGGCTGTGGCTGCAGGCGAAACTATCGCGGGCCGACGTCAAATTCTCCGAGCTTATCGGGATGTGGCTGAGAAAGGTCGATATAAGGACTATAGTTATAAGTAAAATAACCGCGATTCAGGCAGGGCTGACACTAACCACAAGAGATTTGGAAAGCCATTATTTGGCCCGCGGCAATGTTCCAAACGTTGTTCGCGCCTTAATCGCAGCTAACAGGGCAAACATCGAGTTGTCTTTGCAGACGGCCACGGCAATCGACTTGGCCGGCCGTGACATTCTCGAAGCGGTCCAGACCAGCGTCAATCCCAAGGTCATTGATTGCCCCGACCCTCAGAAAAGCCGAGGCACTATTGATGCAGTTGCTCAGGATGGGATTCAGTTGAAGGCAAAGGCGCGCATAACCGTCCGGGCCAATATCGAAAGACTAATAGGCGGTGCCACCCAGGAGACAATTATCGCTCGCGTGGGCGAAGGAATTGTTACCACTATCGGCAGTGCAATAACGTATAAAAGCGTTTTAGAGAACCCGGACAAGATTTCAAAAACGGTTCTTGCCAAAGGGCTTGATGCCGGAACGGCTTATGAGATTCTCTCTATTGATATTGCCGACATCGATGTCGGTGAAAATATCGGCGCTCAACTGCAGGGGGCACAGGCCAAGGCTGATCTGGCAAGAGCACAGGCCGAGGCGGAAAAACGCCGTGCAATGGCATTCGCACGCGAGCAGGAAATGCGGGCACTCGTGGTAGAAAACGAAGCAAAAATACCCTTAGCGATGGCTGAAGCCTTCCAGAAAGGCAATCTCGGCATTATGGACTATTATAGAATGAAAAACATTATGGCTGATACCTCGATGCGGGATTCCATTGCAAAGCCGAAAAAGAAAGAATAGCAGCAGGGTATCAGGAATGCAGGATACCAGGGCGTAGAATATCAGAAAATCAGGATACTAAGAAAAGGCAAAATTAACCTGATATTCTGATAACCTGATACCCACTGCCTGATAATCTGGTACCCTGATAGCCTGACATCGATTAGCTTTACAATATATGAACTATTCTCTGGCACAAATCATTTTAGCTGCCCGGAGCCGCGACCCTGACGGCTGGATGAGCATACTGGTCCTCGTGCTTGTGGCGGCTGTCTATGGGCTTGGCACTATCCTCAAAGTAAAAAAGGGGAAAAAGGAGCAAGAGCAGGCTGAGGAAGAACAGGGCCGTAAACCACAACGTAAACCTGAGGGTGGTATGGGCTTGCTGGAACAATTCGTCAGGGAGATTCAGCGAGGTTTCCAGCCTACAGAAGGTCAAGAGCGAGAGTCTCGCCCGACTGCCCAACCGGCAGGCAGAAAAACTGCTCGTCCTCAGCCTGCTCCTACTGTACGTAAATACGCTGC
>JBDRTM010000191.1:0-6247 GCA_043824065.1 Planctomycetota bacterium
TACTTTTAATTCTTTCATTATCCTTCCTTTAATTCTTTCATTATCTTTCTTCTCAGCCATAAAGCAACCTTCTAAAAGCAAAAAATAGCGAATAGCAGATATGAAATTCGAAGCAATATTAAGTGAGCTAAAATGCCTAAAGTGTAAAGTGCCTAAAGTGCAGTTTTCGTTTAAGGTTGTTCCCGGCGCGCCGGGACTCGTATAGATGCTCGTCATAAAAGCTTGAAACTCGCCTTTCCTCGAGCATCCAACGTCGAGCTTCCAGTCCGATACCAGCTTCGACACCAACAAACAAGCTTCTACAACTGGGCTACTTTAGTTCACTTTAGCTCACTTTAGTTCACTTTAGGCACTTTTCACTATTCGATATTCGAGTTTATCCGCTATGCGCTATTGTTGGTCTTTTTTCGTCTTCTTGAAGTAGCTTGTGCCGTATTTCTTTTGGAACCGTTCTATTCGCCCGGCTGTATCGACGTATTTCTGCTTGCCCGTGTAGAACGGATGGCACATTGAGCATATCTCTGCGTGGATCTCTTTTGCTGTGCTGTTGGTCTCGAATGTGTTGCCACAGCCGCAGTGGACCATCACTTTATCGTACTTTGGATGTATCTCTTTTTTCATAACTACTCTGTTCTCCGTAATACTACTACGAAGGATAAAAATACTCCGGAACACCTTAAACTCAGAATTCTAACATTATTTCGGCATATTTCAACAGAAATTTTTTGTTTTTATATTTAGCCCCAGGTTTCACCTGGGGTTGCTTGCCCTGGAGCTTGTCCCCGGTGTGTGCTTACTTGCTTTTCTGCCGGGGAACTAAGCTTATTTGTTTTTCTGTCGGGGCAGGGGACCAGGAACACTTTTTATATAGCCCCCACCCCTGTGGTGGGGGGACAATCATCTTGCGACGAGGGAGTATTTTGATCGCAGATTACGCACATTTCACGGAGAAATAGTAAATATTAAATAAATGTCTCGCTTCTGTCTTCTGATTTCTGTCTTCTGACTTCTGCCTTCCGTCTTCTGTCTTCTTTAAACACTCGCCCCAGAAATTAATAGGTGGCTGTCCATAGTTTTGACGTACCTATGGCAGGGTTAATTCCTCCACCGTTTCTTTCCTCTCATTAAGTCGTTGGGTGAAAAGCATGATCAATTTCCTCATCTCCTCATCCCGCACCTTGCCTATCTTTTGGCTGATTGGAAAAAAAAGTTTGTCGTAGGCCTTGACCCTCTTGGCCATGTACCTTTCCAACACCTCCACCATGCTTCCCTTCTTGCCCACAAAACCACGCAGCAGTCCCATCGTTCCCAACCGGTCCAATCCGTCGGCATCGTAGACTATTTTCTCTTCTACGCTTTGCGGTACTACATGAGAGGTCGCTGTGTGCCTGACGATTACTTTGGTTATCCTTTTTGCTTGCTCATCGCTGAGAGGTAGCGATTCCAATAGCTCCTCGGCTATCGAACCACCCACCAAGCCGTGCATCTCATCGGATATCGTCCTGCCGATGTCGTGCAACAAGGCACCGCAGATGACCACTACAGGATCCACCTCCTCCACAATGTTGTTGGCTATCTCTATGGCAAACTCAGTCACTTGAAGCACATGCGAATAGTCGTGGCTGCCCAAGTTGGCATGTTTTTCCTTGACAAACAACTCAATTCCCTCAAGCCATCGCCTTTCGTCGGACGTTAAACTCCTGCTGAACATAATGCCCTTCCTTTTCGAACCGTTTCATATTTTTAACACATATTGCGGAATAAGCTTAGCAATTATATCTATTATTCCAATTTCTAACGAACGCAGAACGACCGTACGCCCCCTGTATTCATAGGGTAAATCGCGCACTTCCGATATTATTTTCTTGCCTCGGTCATTTTGCATCTCAACTTCAAAATACCTCTTTCTATCAACCTCTACCACTTTATTTACGGTTAGAATATCCGGCAAAACATACCCTCCACCATGAGGTATAATGTTAGCATTTAAGAGTCTGTCATAGACCCCGAGTCTTTTCGCTCTTTTTTCAAAACCTAATACGTCGATGCTTTCGGGGCTTAGATTTGGCCTGCCGTACACTATATATGCAGGCAAATCTCCTCTTAAAGTGAGAGGAAAAAGGGTACCATCTTTCTCCAAATAATGACAGCCCAATACTATTTCATTCACATTTATGAGACCCTGGTGGGTTTCGTTAGAAATTTCTAAGGGTGTTCCAAACAGCAGATCTGCCGCCAGTCTCCTTTTTCTCTTTGCAAAAGCTTCTACACGCTTATACTTCTCAAAATACTTTTTAGCCGCATCGCCGGTAAGAATGTGAAACTCTCCAAACGGTGTTTGAATGCATTCGGCCATCTCACACAATTGTTGACTCTTATCGTAATACAAGCCGAATCCTGATTCATTATCCCCCCTGAATTCATCGGCAGATCCATGTATGGCAAAAGCATATCGCGGAAAGTCAAGATCAATCTTGGTAACGGTTTTTACTTCGAATACGTCTATAAAATGATTGCTTTTATAAAAGTCCCATACCACTTTAACTCCATCTATCTTTATTGTATCCATTTCCAGCTTATGCAATTTATTGATTAAGCTCTCGATATCCGGCAGTTGATCCAATCCTCCGACCAGCATTCCACACGCATTGGGCTTCACATTAAGGATCATAAGGTCGTCATTTCCTTCTCCCCAGCTTATCTTCCCTCCATAACCGAATCCGCTTTTCCAGCGGCTCGTATTTCTGGTGATGGTCATATCTGGGGTGGAAATAAAGGTGGCGTTTGGGCTCATACCAAGTTGACACTGAATGCAATGAATTCCTGCTATACCATAAACAGCATTAGCCTTACACAATTCTGCACCACTATCGTTTAACCCAATAAAGAAACAATGTTTCTTTGCATTTTTTAATACCTCTTCTTTATTCATGGTTTTCATACTCTGCATTGCATCTTTTATTAGGGACAGTCACCGTTTTCTGTGCACTCGTCCCAGCCATTAATAGTGGCTGTCACTAGTTTTACTTAATTCGCACCAGCAAGTTACACTTACAGTCTTTCTTTTCCTCTATCCAGCTCTGACTACGCTTGTTTGGTTTCCTGACACGAGATGGTGTTGCGCCATGCTTGCAGCCAGGCTGCTGTAGTCCGAGAAGTTACAACTTTATATTTCGCTCGTGATAAAAGAAGCGCCCTATAAGCATCATTTTCAACCAGAGCAATATTTGATGCAGCAGACACAGATAAGCACCCATCATGAACGGCCTTCTGCACATCAGCCGGCCAGCTCAGAATTTCTTCTTGCTCTGTCACCCACGCAATCGGACGATGGCAAACAGCTGCTGCCTGTTCGCGGTCCATACCGCCTTCCTTGATCAAAGCTACTACGGCCACCGCCATTTCGATCGGGCTCAGGTCTTTTCGGAATAAGTTCTCTGACAGCGCGACCTCACATATTTCCCGTTGATCAGTTTGAGTGATACGGACCGCCACTTCCTTAAGGCCGGCTTTTCTACACGCAGCATACCGCCGATGACCGGCGATGAGACGATAATGCTCACCGTCAGGAGCAACCACAAGAGGGTTAATAAGGCCTATCCTGCTAATCGATGCGGCTAACTCGGAAATGCCCTTGTTCTCCCCCTCCAACCGAAGAGGATTTTCGCCGGCATCTATCTTCTCTAACTCAAGCGTAAACTCCTTTGCTTTTAACATGACTCTATGTCTTTTCCTATTTGTGAACCCATGTTTCCGAAACAACAACTATCCAGCCGTCTCGTCAGGCTTTCAAATTATCATTATACTCCAGGCAGAGGCCTAATTCCAACACTTTTGGCCAATGTCTGCAGCTTTGCAGCGGTATTTCGTTCGCAACCAAATTACGCCACCGGATCTGCAAAAACGTAGTCGCTCTGTAAATAATGGCATACGCTTGGGCGATGGAGGTAATAAGAGATGTCCAAGCACAGCAAAAAAGGACAATGGCTAAGCTAATTTATGCGTTCGGATTAATCCAGTTCCCACTAATTACTTTCTACCGAGGGATTTGAGGTACTTCTTCGTTTTCTTAAGCTCCAGTTTGGATGCTTTAGCCTGTATTGATTTCAAAGCTCGGCCAAGTTTATCAGCTACCTCCTTCGTGCTTATATGTGGGAACACCTTCTTAAGCAGCGCGACCTCATGCTTCAGCCATGTGCCCTTGATGAGTTTCTTTCCTTTTACCATTGTACTAATCCTTTCATTTTTAATTATTCTTACTGTTTACGACGCGATATCATGCAATCTTAATGTCTGATGCAATTGTGGTCAATAGATAAAGACTAAGTCACACCGGCTGGATTTGGCTTGTATCGGGTAGATTGGTGCAGTATAAACATAAAAAAGGCCCTACCATTAGGTAGAGCCAATTCGGTTTTCAAGCTGCGACCCTGGTTAAGAAGGGACCACATTAGTCGCACATGGACCTTTTTTGCCTTGTCCGACTTCAAACTCAACCTTTTGGCCTTCATCGAGCGATGCATAGCCATTCGTTTTAATCTCCGAGTGGTGGACGAATAAATCTTCGCCGCCATCATCCGGATTAATAAAACCAAATCCCTTGCTCGAGTTGAACCATTTTACTGTACCTATACTCACTTGTACTTCTCCTTGGCCTGTTTATAGGCCGCCTAAATAGTATCTCTCACTTTTAATTTACTGGGGGGATATTCCTGAGAGATGGAAGAATATTCACCACTAAAACAGCTATTATAACATGATAACCGATATGATGCAAGAAATAAATTTATTTTTTTGTGAAGAAAAACAAAATTTATTTTCCCGATGATTCGCCTACAAAACCAACAAAACCCCACCACACACAACCCCATCTGGGTTTATTAGTGGGTTTATTGGGTTTATTAGGGACAGTCAACGTTTTCTGTGAACTCGACCTAGCCTTTAATAGCTGATTGTCCCTAGTTTTTCTAGTTTTTCATCACATCGTATAATAAGCTATCTGATCAAAGATAAGCAGATATATAAGCGCCTTTTCTTGAGTATAAGCTTCACCATCACTTACGCCATGAGCATGGGTATGTCGTGATATGGAATCGTCCTTATCATTTGGATCGATATTAAAGTTACGAAAATAGAAATCTGCAAGGTAGGCACCAAATTCATTAGGAAGAAAGAGTGTGCTATACGGGTGTTTTGTACGTACATATTCAACAAGTACTCTTACCATATTCCTACTCGTAATTTTGTCATCTCTACCGGCAAATAGCTTTCGTATAGCTCCTTCTATTCTGGGAACAAGAGCGCTAATGCAAAGCCTATACTTCTTGCTTTTGTAGCATGATATGGCATCTCTGAGAAAATCTACTTCTGTTTTCAAGAAGGCGCTATTCTCAAATCTTTTTTCTATAAGCGTAAGCGTTGACTCGTCAATACTGGCAATCAGTTTATCGATAGCTGGTTTCGGGTCGAAGCTGTTTTTTATGCAAGACACAAGCTCTTTAAATACACGTTTGTTAAGTGCTATAAAAGGGAACCAGGCTAGTTCTGAAAGTTTTTTGTAATCATCTGTAGTAAGCTGAAAAACGTCGGGATAACTTAGAATAGCCCAATATTTTGCTAGCTCTTTTTCAAACGGCTTTTTTCTTTTTTCGCCATCAGGTTGAATTGGTTCCAAATCAAGAAAAAACGCTTGCCGCCAATCCACTTGAAAATAGAACATCACCCCAACATCATGAGGTATATCAACGTTGTGAATTCTGA
Source organism: Planctomycetota bacterium (assembly GCA_043824065.1). Taxonomy (GTDB): domain Bacteria; phylum Planctomycetota; class Phycisphaerae; order Sedimentisphaerales; family Anaerobacaceae; genus NIOZ-UU13. The sequence continues at coordinate 5,761 of JBDRTM010000191.1, forward strand.
ACTCGTTTATATCCGCCAAGTTTCCGTAGGGAACTGGCTCTCCAGCATTGACCGGTGTTTTTGGTAAAGCGCGTATAAGTAGTGGTGCATTAATGTGAACATGTACTATCTGGTTTTTACAAATAATTGCAATCGCGTTGTTTATATGTGAAATCAGGTGCTTACCGTTAGCTAAGTAAGGCCCCAAAAATAGTTGTGCAAAACCATCCATTATATTATAGAAAGGCATTTCAGAATTATCAGGTGTGAAAAACCCTTTTGTCTGAGTCCAGCCATATCCCCCTGCTGGTATTGCGGTAGTTGGAAAACCAGCAAGAGGAGATTGTAGTTTAACTTCATAGCTTACATAATCCATTTCTTTTTATCCTTCGCGGTCACTTGCATTTATTCATTATAGGGACAATCAACGTTTTCTGTTCAGTCGCTCAACCATTAATGCGTGGCTGTCCGGAATATTGAACTAATTAAGCACCAAACTGTACGCTGT
>JBDRTM010000192.1:0-6612 GCA_043824065.1 Planctomycetota bacterium
TTGTTGTTTGGATTTGGCGTTTTTTAATTGTTTCAGCAGGTTTTCCTGTCTGTTTGTAAAACAAACAGCAGTTTTCAAAACGAAGTCTGCGACGCCGCAAATTTGCCGGATTTTTTCTATCAGGTTCTCGATACCGGTGCCTTCCTTAGCGCTTATCTGCACTATGTTCGACAGAATTTCAGGTAGTCCGCCACGGCGGATAAATTTGCTGGTATCGAACTTGGCAGGCAAATCGCATTTATTTAAGACTGTGATTATTCTTTTATTGGCGATTCTGTCAATAATTCGCTCGTTAAGCTGGTCATTTGTTTGGCTGTTATCCAGAACGAGCATGACCAGGTCCGCTTGCTCTAAAATCTGAACGCTTTTTTTCTGAGCGGCTTTTTCAATAGTATCTTTGGGTGCGGGGAGTTTCTCATCCAGTCCCGCTGTGTCAATTAACCTCAGAGAAAGAGATTCGATTTGGCACACAGCTTCGACCCAGTCTCTGGTTGTTCCTTTGATATCGGTAACTATTGCTTTTTGTCGTCCGGCCAGACAATTCAGGAGTGTGCTTTTACCGCTGTTGGGGGGACCTATCAGGGCTGCTGTGCATCCGGCGATAATCAGTTTAGCCGTTCGACTGTTTTCAAGTATCCGCTCGGCCTCGGCTGAAATTTGCTTAAGAGATACTGCGTCGATGTTCTGGAGCCACTCTGCGGCTTTTTTGCTTAAGCCGACGTCAATTTGGTTTGTAATTATTTTGGTGCCCTGGATGGTTTTGGCCTTCATCTGGGCCAGCTTAGCTTCGATTGCGATTGTATTGATGGGTTTTTGTGCAGAGATGATTTTTGTTAGAAGCTGCTCTGCGGTCAGCAGCGTTGCTCCGCAGCGCTGGAGCAGTCGCATTATATCGGCAACAATGAGCGGATTGCCGTGACAATGTATTGCGAAACTGTCAGCCTGCTCACAACCGATAGTAACCTGGTCGATGGTTTCATTGCCGTCGGTGATTGTGCCGAGCAGGATTTCGCCGGTCTTAAATTCAGCCGGCTTTGTTCCCTTCGGCTTGAATATTTTTTTAACGACAGCCTCGGCTGAATCGCCGAAGACCTGGACCGTCGATATCGCACCGGTGCCTTTGCCCGTCATTACTGCTGCGAATATACTCATATCTGGTATTTCGTATTTCGTAATCTGTGTTAATCTGTTTCAATCCGTGTAATCTGTGTTTTCTGTTTTTTCTGCGATATATTTTTTGTAGGCCAGGGCGATACCTTTTACGACCAGGTTGGGCACGAAGGAATCTATGAAATCACAATCGTCCTTAATGGTTTTTGCGGCCGAGCCGGTAATGATGGTTTGCGGCCATTTGCCGATTTTCTCTGCGTAGCGCCTAATAACCTCTTCCAACATTCCGATAGCAGAATAATATAACCCGCAGTTTATGGCCTCGGCGGTGTTTTTGCCAAACGGAGCTTTCGGCTTAGTGATTTTCGTTTTTGGCAGTTGGGCGGTATTTTCTTTCAGGGCCTTTGCACTGATTCCAAAGCCCGGGCAGATAACGCCGCCAAGAAAAACGCCCTTTTCATCAACCAGGTCAATCGTTACAGCCGTGCCGAAATCCGCTACCACTACTGCATCCTCGATGACATCATACGCCGCTGCTGCCGAGACTACTCTATCGGTGCCGACTTTGTCCGGCTCATCCACGCAGAGAGTCATCGGCAGAGGTATGTCTTTGCCTATGATATAAACCTTTTCGCCGAGCTCGTCCTTTGTTATTTGCTGGACGAGTCTGGTCCAGTCCGGTTTCACACTGCTGACGACGATTACGCCATCGCGTTTTTTTTCTTTCGAGCTTTCAGCGATGGGGATTTTGCCCCAGGCCGATTTTAAACAGCTCTTAAGCCTTGTTCCTGAGCTGCCCGGGATGGATTTAATAAACTGCTCTTTATCGTCCAGAAAAAGCCCGATATCAATATTAGTATTGCCGATATCTACTGCGATTATGTTCATAATTTGTGCCTTATTCTATTGGGCCACCAAACGGTCCTCATTAAGAATATCGCCATCAACACCGTAATGTCGAAACGTCAGTGTGGGCTTATCTTCTGAGCGGTCAACTATGGCGGCGAGGAATCCGCCAATTACGTTTAGGTACCTATGCTCGGCAAGTCTCTGGTCGTTGCTCCAGCCGCCGGCATGCTCATTGCTGGCCGGCCCACAAGAGTATTCCCGCACACCTGTCTTCGCATCCACCGAGACATACTGCCAATGACGGTCTCCACAAATGACGTACATATTCTTCTGTTTCGAGATAAACTCCCTCAGCTCATTGCCTTCATGCGTAAAATCAACGTTTGAATGGTTGTCATGTTTATTCTTTCGGTCGGGCCCTACGAGAGGCGTTGGGCTGATTAAAATACGAAATGTAGCGTCTGATTCCTGAACGGTCCGCTTAAACCATGCCTTCTGCTCTTTGCCCCAGATGGTTTTATCAGGGCCGTCAGGCATTGTATTGGGACTGCGAAAATCACGCCCTTCGACCAGCCATATCTGGAGGTCCTTGCCCCATCGAAAGGTCCGCCAGGTTCGGCTGCCCATTGGCACCTGCTCTAAGAACACCCTCACCCCTTGCTCGAACGTAAAGTCTCCCATGAACCTGGTTTCCCTGCCGGGCCAACAATCGTTCATCCAGGTGTCATGGTCGTCCTTGATGAAATAGCTGGTAACCTGACGATGAAATTCAACATTTGTTGGGAGACTGTACATGCGGGCCCAATGCCAGCGAGCCAGCGGCAAAGTCTTGGCCAGCTTGTCATAGTAAAGGATATCGCCCGTATGGACAAAGAAGCCCGGCTCAAGCTTCAACATAGCGGGATAAATCTTGTAACCACCGCCGGGAGCATCCTGGTCTGAATAAGCTTGACCCGTTGAGACCGTAAAGACGACCCGTTCAGTTTGTTCGGCATGTGGTGCTGTTCTAAAGCCACCATCTACCACCTGCCCTTTCTTTTCTCCTGCACTTGCTATTGTCTCCACACGCACCTGATACCTGGCATTAGGCTTCAGACCGGTCAATTTGAACTGATGAGTGTAATCGCGTTTTGGCTCTACCACGTTCCAATCGGTAGTATTCCAATTGGAAGCTCCCTCTATCCTGTACAGAACCCGCACCTTACCCGGTGCGCCCGGCACGGCCCCTTCAATTGTTTCGATTGTTGAACCTCCGGGAAAGTTGACGGTAGGTGTTTGATTAGGCCTTCCCTTGGGCTTCTTGATTGGTTTACCTGTTCTGGAATCATAGTAATGAATCTCGGGCATAGGTGCTCCAAAACCCACCCGTTCCGGATGGCGTGTCAGACGCGTCCAAACAATCGCTGTTTTATCTGTCACCTCACCGATTTTAATACCCGTGGCTTGATAAGGTCCGCCCGAGAAAGAGCTGCCACAACCATGGATGGCCAGGAAAAGGACCATCAATACTGTCTTCGTAATAGCTTTTGAAATCATAAGAATATCCTTTCTCATCAAACAATTCCTTTTGAATTGCTCACATTCTTAATACTTCATTTTAATGGTTTCCCGACATCTTGTCACAAGGATTATTGTCCGATCCGCTGAATCCTTCACTTTTTGCTTGACGTTTTTCTCTGGATTAGATATACTACATATCGCCTGAGGAGGCGAAAAGATGAAGTCGCAGCTTTACATCACTATTGCCCCTGTGGGCTTTTATATTGTCGGTATATTTACGAGGTCCTTAACCGGCCGATTTAATCCTGCCGGAAAGTAACGCTTGTTTTCTGTGCTGGGTTTTGTCCTGATGGGCAGAAAAGGAACGGCAAAATGAAATTGGTTGATTATTCTAAAATTAGCCTGGTGTCACTCGGATTTGTCCTTGCTTGTTTGGTTAGTGCAAGGCATGCCGTCGCCGAGTTCACTTTCAGTACACCGACTAATCTTGGTCCGGTCATCAACACCCCGGATGCTGAAGGTCGGGTGTGCATTTCGGCTGATGGCCTGTCGCTCTACTTCGATTCCAACCGCTTCGGCGGCTCTGGTGGTTTTGATATATGGATGTCCACGCGCCAAGCGACAGATGAGGAATGGGGTGCGCCTGTTAATCTTGGGCCGATTATGAATACGGTATATGAGGAATTCGATTCGAACATCTCGGCAGACGGATTATCGCTTTTCTTTGCCTCCGACCATCCCGGCGGCTCAGGTGATTTCGACCTGTGGGTGGCAAGGCGGAACACGACAGATGCAGACTGGGATGTGCCTGTGGTTCTTGGCCCGATTGTGAACTCCCAATACGATGACGATGGCCCGAGCATCTCGGCAGACGGACTGTCGCTCTACTTCAGCTCTAATCGGCCCGGCACTTATGGTAGCGCCGACCTATGGGTAACTACGCGGGCAACAGTAAACAGCGTTTGGAGCGAGCCGGTAAATCTCGGGTCAACAGTCAACAGTTCGCTTTGGGAGGCCCGGCCGAATATCTCACCTGACGGCCTGACACTCTTCTTCGGCTCAAACCAGCTTGATGGCGGTGTTTGGACCGACCTGTATATGGCCAGGCGCGAAACGACGCAAGACACTTGGGGCACACCCGTAAAACTTGGCTCAGCCGTCAACAGCTCCGATGACGAGGATTGGCCCTGCATTTCTGCTGACGGACGAACGCTTTTCTTCGAGTCCGACCGGCCCGGCGGATTAGGTAGCTGGGACCTATGGCAGGTATCAATAGAGCCGGTGGTTGACTTTGACCGAGATGAAAAGGTGGACCTAACAGATTTTTGCAAGCTTGGCCAATTCTGGCTCCAGGAACAATCTCAAGTTGACATTGCTCCGGCACCTCTGGGTGACGGTAAAGTGGATTTGAAGGACCTTGCTGTTTTTGCTGAACATTGGCTGACAGATAATCGCCTCCTGGCGCACTGGAAGCTCGACGAGGCAGAAGGTAGTATCGCCCACGACGGCGTTGGTAACCACGATGGCACTCTCCATGGTAATCCGCTCTGGCAGCCTGCCGATGGTAGGTTGGCCGGGGGGCTTGATTTTGATGGAGTCGATGATTACGTTAGCACGCCTTTTGTATTGAACCCGGAAGATGGTGCGTTCAGTGTTTTTGCATGGATTAAAACAGATGCCGAAGGACAAGTAATCATATCTCAGAGTGACGGTAGTATCGGGCCGGGAGCGACATGGCTTGGTACGGATCTGTCAGCCGGTAAACTTATGACCGGCTTGATGTATCCACAACCCTCCCTGCGGTCGGAATCCGTAATCACCGATGGACAGTGGCACCATATCGCCCTGGTGTGGGACGGCTCGCTTAGGTACCTATATGCAGATGGAGTAGAGGTTGCTAAGGACACTGGTGCGCTGGCGGGGATGCCTTCAGATGGCGGCCTGTACTTCGGCGCCGGAAAAAACCTTGATGCAGCTAATTTCTGGTTAGGCCTGATTGATAATGTTCACATCTACAACAGTGCCGTAACCCCGTGAGATAGCCTATCTACGGCTTGGCCTACGTCAAGACGAGTAAGGAATTATCTCATGGGGTAACGCCCTGAAAAGGGCACTTCAGGCCTGTGCAGTAAAATGCTAATTGGTCAATGGAGGACAGATAACAAAGGACAGAGGACAGAGTTGACATCTGAATTCTGACATCTGATTACCAACAACCAAGCGAAAACTCCAGCGTACCTCAAGAACTGTAAGTTTTTCCTTGATTTAGGCCTCGAGGAACAGTAATATTATATGTTGGTGTCGGATTGTGCATCCCGCACCAAAAGAGCTGCCGTTTTAGTGCGGGACAAGGGTGGGACTATTATGGATAAACAGCGTGGTTTTACATTAATAGAACTCTTGGTGGTTATTGCCATCATTGTGCTGCTGATGGCAATCCTGCTGCCGGCACTGCAGCGGGTAAAGAAGCAGGCAAAGAGTGTCGTTTGTCAATCTAACCTCAAGCAAATGGGCCTTACCTTTTCAATGTACGCGGATGATAACAATGGCTATTTAAATAAGGAAGCAGGTGGTAACCCGAATAACAGCTGGGTGGCTGCGATGCGGCCATACTATAGCCATGAACCCAAGATACGAGTCTGCCCAGCGACTACCACTTTTTTTAGCGATGGGCTGACAGGTCCGTTCGTGGGCTGGGGTGTATATGGCGAAGGGGCCATTCCTACCGTGCCGGGCTGGGCAATGCAAGGCGACTATGGCAGCTTTGGCCTGAACGGATGGGTTGCGAATGACAGCGGCGGCTATCATTTTGAGAAGAACTGGAAGACCCTCCATGTCAAAGGGAGTAATGATATACCGGTGTTTCTTGATTGCCAGTGGGTTGACGGCTTGCCGGAAGCAACAGACGAGCCGCCGGAATATGATGGTCAATCCCATTGGCAGTGGGATTACAACGCAATACGGAATTTCTGCATTAACCGGCACAATGGCACAGTAAATAGTGTCTTTCTCGATGGCACTGTAAGGCCTGTCGGTCTTAAGGAATTATGGCAGTTGAAGTGGCATCGATTGTGGACCGAAGAAAGCCTGGCTGCCGGCATACCGGTTTGGCCGGACTGGATGAAACGTTTTAAGGACTATGCACACTATTAG
>JBDRTM010000193.1:0-6149 GCA_043824065.1 Planctomycetota bacterium
CAGTCTTGGCAGGGACCGAGCAAGTGGCATAGATGGAGTAAGTTGGAAGGAATATGGAGAGCAGTTGGACGAGAACCTTAATAATCTTCTGACACGGATGAAGGCCAAGCGGTATAAGCCGCAGCCAGCCAAACGTGTGTATATACCGAAGAATGAGCACGAGAAGCGTCCGCTCGGTCTGCCTGCACTTGAGGACAAGATAGTGCAGAAGGGGATTAGCCATATATTAGAGTAGAGGCAATTTACGAGGCGGATTTTTCAGATTGTTCATATGGTTTTCGTCCAAACCCGATGCTTTCCAATATATTACTGCACTATGTGCTCGGCCTGTGGTATGAAAAGAAAGTAAGGACACACGTCAGAGGAGCGAGCTCCTTGGTAAGTTATGCAGATGATTTTATCTGTATGGTGCAGTACGCTGATGATGCCACGCCGCTGGCGTTAATCCTGTGGTTAATGAAGAGAGAACGTTGGAAGTTTCCGGCCGATATCGAGCTGGAATACAGGGTCCCGGAAAGTTCGGACGCAGTGGCTGAAGTTACCAGGTGCGTTCAATTTTGCAGGGAATCGCTGGCCTGATGCTCCGGTGCCGCCGTTTGCCGAGGCCACTGCCGGTGGGTGATTCGTCGGCAAAAAATACGGTGGCAGTAAAAAGATGGGGCATCCATTATCAGGTAATGAGCCATCCCCAAGCTGCGCTTGAGGCTGCCACCCGCCGCTCAGCGGGCAAGCACCACCCTACCAGCCACCCATATAATCTCGGTGGGGCAAGCACCACCCTACCATCTGCCACCCGCCGCTCAGCGGGCAAGCACCACCCTACCAGCCACCCATATAATCTCGGTGGGGCAAGCCCCACCCTACCAGCTGCCACCCGCCGCTCAGCGGGCAAGCCCCACCCTACATGACTACCTGTGCTTTTTTTATATCTGCGTGATAACTCTGGAGGGACTTGACTTGTCCGGCCTTTTGTTGAAAGGCCGCTATACCCTTTACGGTTGCAGCGGCGGCGGCTACGGTCGTAATGTAAGGTATTTTGTATTTGATGGCCGCTTTACGAATATAGGAATCGTCATGCTTACTCTGTTTGCCGCTCGGGGTATTGACCACAAGCTTAATTTCTCCGTTCTTTATGCTATCAAGAATATTCGGTCTTCCTTCGTGCATTTTAAGAATACTTTCCGATTCTATTCCATTGGCGGACAAAAATTGATTAGTCCCTTTGGTAGCTTTAATGTTAAAGCCGATATCTTTAAACTGTTTTGCCACCGGCAGTACGGAAGGCTTGTCTTCCTCTGAAATGGTAATCAGGACGGTCCCCTCCGAGGGCAACGGTAATTGTGTTGCCTCCTGGGCTTTATAAAAGGCAAGTCCGAACGAATCGGCCATGCCAAGGACTTCGCCGGTTGACCGCATTTCAGGACCTAAGAGAGGGTCAACCTCATGGAACATATTAAAAGGAAACACAGCTTCCTTGACGCCGAAATGAGGTATGGACAATCTCTCTAATTCCATATCCGAAATGCGTTTGCCGAGCATAAGCTGCGTGGCAATACGAACCATTGGAATACCGCAGACCTTGGAGACCAGCGGAACAGTCCTTGAGGCCCGCGGATTTGCTTCAAGAATGTAAACAACGTCATCGGCAATGGCATACTGGATGTTCATCAGGCCAACCACGTTAAACTCGATGGCAATTTTCCGGTTATAATCATAGATTGTTTTGAGATGCTTTTCGGGAATACTAACCGGCGGAAGCACGCAGGCGGAATCACCTGAATGGATGCCCGCAAGCTCAATATGCTCCATAATCGCGGGGACAAAAGCGTCTGTGCCGTCGGCAATGGCATCCGCTTCGACTTCAATGGCGTTCTCCAGAAATTTGTCAATCAAGATTGGTCTTTCAGGAGAGACATCCGTGGCCCTTTCAACATAAAACTTCAGCATCTCTTCATCGTGGACAACCTCCATCGCCCTGCCCCCAAGGACATAGGAAGGTCTGACCATTAACGGGTAGCCGATTTTCTCTGCGATTTTAAGCGCCTCATCGAGGTTACTTGCCATGCCGGACTCCGGCTGTGGGATGTCGAGTTTTCTCATCAACTTGCGAAATCTGTCCCTGTCCTCGGCAAGGTCGATTTTTTCCGGTGAGGTGCCGATAATTTTTACGCCGGCATCTTCCAGCTCTTTCGCGATATTAAGGGGTGTTTGGCCACCGAACTGGACAATAACACCTTCGGGCTTTTCCTTATTATATATACTTAACACATCTTCAACGGTGAGCGGCTCAAAATACAGCTTGTCCGAGGTGTCATAGTCCGTGGAAACAGTCTCCGGGTTGCAGTTGACCATAATGGTTTCATAACCCTCTTCTCGAAGTGCAAACGCGGCGTGGACACAACAATAGTCAAATTCAATGCCCTGGCCGATACGATTGGGACCGCCGCCAAGTACCATTATCTTGCGTTTGTTGCTAACTTCGACTTTATCCGGGGCATTATAAGTTGAGAAGTAGTAGGCGGCATTTTCCACGCCGCTTACAGGAACAGGCTCCCAGGCCTCAACGACATTAAGGGCGATGCGTCTTTTCCTTATCCGTTCTTCCGGAACATTCAGGAGCTGGGCAAGGTACTTGTCCGCGAATCCGTCCTTTTTTGCCTGGATTAGAAGGTCGTCCGGCAATTTTTTGCTTTTGTATCCTAAAATTTTCTCCTCGAGCTCCACCAGCTCTTTCATCTGCTCAATAAACCAGTGTTTAATATAGGTCTTTTCAAAAAGCGTATCGATACTGATGCCTTTGCGTAAGGCCTCGTACATAATAAATTGGCGTTCACTCGTAGGTTCTTTTAAGAGCTCCAGAAGCTCATCAGGAGATTTTTTATTAAAATCCTTGGCAAAGCCCAGCCCATAGCGGTTAATTTCAAGAGACCGAATGGACTTTTGAAAAGCTTCCTTATAGTTCTTGCCAATGCTCATGACCTCTCCGACTGCGCGCATTTGCGTACCCAGCTTATCCTCAATTCCTTTGAATTTTTCAAAGGCCCAGCGGGCAAACTTCACAACTACATAGTCTCCAGAGGGGGTGTATTTTTCAAGTGTGCCGTCGCGCCAGTATGGAATCTCATCCATAGTCAAGCCGCCAGCTAACAAGGAGGAAACCATCGCGATAGGGAAACCGGTTGCTTTGGAAGCAAGCGCAGATGAACGTGAAGTTCTCGGGTTGATTTCAATTACCACGACGCTGCCGGTTTTGGGGTCGTGAGCAAACTGAATGTTGGTTCCTCCGATGACGCCGATGGCTTCGACAATATCGTATGAATGCTTCTGGAGACGCTTCTGAAGCTCAGGGTCTATGGTCAACATAGGAGCGGTACAAAACGAATCTCCCGTATGAACACCCATAGCATCAACATTCTCTATAAAGCAGACTGTGATCATCTGATTCTTCGCATCTCGAACAACCTCAAGCTCCAATTCTTCCCATCCGAGCACAGATTCCTCGACAAGTACCTGCCCGACAAGACTGAAAGAGAGTCCTCTGCTGACGACAGTACGGAACTCCTCGATATTATAAACCAGACCACCGCCCGTTCCGCCCATGGTATAAGCGGGACGAATAACGCAGGGCAGGCCGATATTCCTAAGCGATTTTTCAGCTTCCTCAAGACTATTTGCAATCTCACTTCTTGGCATCTCGATACCTAATTGATTCATTGTATCCTTGAATGCCTGGCGGTCTTCTCCCCGTTCAATAGCGTCAATCTTAACGCCTATAATCTGGACGCCGTATTTTTCCAGGATACCCCTGCGCGATAATTCCGCAGAAAGATTAAGGCCTGTTTGTCCACCGAGATTGGGCAGCAGGGCATCCGGTCTCTCTTTTGCAATAATCTGCTCTATGGTTTTGACATTAAGCGGCTCAATATACGTTGCATCGGCCATACCGGGGTCGGTCATGATGGTTGCGGGGTTGGAATTGACCAGCACGATTTTGTAACCCAGTTTTCTAAGGGCCTTGCAGGCTTGTGTGCCGGAATAATCAAATTCACAGGCCTGGCCTATAATAATCGGGCCTGAGCCAATAATTAGTACCTTGTGAATATCATTGCGTTTTGGCATTTTCGACTCCTTGTTTCTTGATTCTCAATTCTCTCTTACTTTGGCAACTGGTAAAATAGCATACTTGAATAGTGTAATACAAGACATAAATGATAATACAAATTATTAGGACGGTTTATAATGCATATAGATATGCTAAAGATATTCTGTTTTCTATCATCACCCCCCAGCCGTAGGAAGGGCTTTAGCTCATGCTGTTTTCTTAACTGCGAATCCTCGACAGTTTGAAGGCGTCCTCGCCGCCGTTTATTAAATGAATCAACGGCTGCGGCCTGTCAAGGCCCTCGATGAACTTCGGCCTGGCCGCCCAGGGCGTAACGCTCAATACTGCCGTCAAATCCATCCAGTGCTGCAATCGGGCAACCGGCAAATCCCAGGTCATATGGAGGTGGTTGGCCGGGGGATATTGCTTATATTCGAGCATACTTGCGTACTTCGGCACGACAAACGTGTGCGGCCAGGTGGGCGTGGTCAGATTGCACATCGCCTCGCCGAGTTCCTTCGGAACGCTCGTTGTATGGGCTTCGTCCCAAATCATACTGAATAATCCGGTGGGGCTGCTGTAAGCACATCGAGCTGCGATGCCCTCAATTCCAGGCGGGGTCATAAATGTAACCGAATTGCCGCCGCCGGGGAAGTAGCCTTCATCAGCCAGGGGCATTGCGACGCCGTCCATAATCTTCCTGATGGATGTACCGGGTTCGGCGGCCCAGTCGAATGAGGCGCTGCCGGAGTTGTCGCCATCAACCAGACCTTTGTTATACCAGTCCGCTTTTTTATCTAATGATTTGACGCCGATTTTTTGAGCTAATTCTTTGATTTCCCACGCCTCCCAGACCTTTCTAAAGTCCATAAACAGAGGTGGATTTCCGCCGCTGAGATACGTCATAAACAGCATTGTCAGAAGTCCCTGGACGTCAGCTTCGGTGGCGTAGGGAAGCGGTGCCTTGCGGCCGTTATGGTCGAAGGTAGAATTGAAGAAACTCTCCATTACGTCAGCTACGGGCAGAGGAATGCCCCGCAGGTCGCTGCCCCATTCCAACTGGCTCATAAATCCGCCGCCAATTGCGTTCAAATCCACCATCAGGTCACGAACGATTAAGTACATTGCCAGAGACATATTAAACCGTTCGCTGTCAGCTTCGTCGCGCAATTCTAGGCGTTTGCCGACGTACCTGTTAATCCATCTTCGCAAGGATTTAAGCTCTTCCTCGCTATAGGCCTTTTTGTTCAGCATATCGGCCAGCAGCTTCATATCCAGGCGTGTGATTTCCAGGCCGAAGGTATTCCTGATAGGAATGATGTGCGCCAGGGCCGTTTCCATTCCCATAGAGTCGTGTCCGAAAATTACAACTCTGCGACCTCGCAAGGCCACAGCGGTAACTGCAGCATAACACCAGTCGATAAGATTTTTAGCTGTCTGTTCGGTCATTTTCGGGTCCATACCGGTATCAGGCCAGGTGCCGACATTTAAGGCAACCATTCGGCCGTACTGGCTGATTGCGCCGTTGAGGGCGTGGGCATAGACTACGCCGGGCTTGGGGCCGCTGTTGCCGCAGGTAATGTTTATGGGTGTATTCGATGGAAACTGCTGCAGTAGTGAAATAGCAGTGAGCTGTGGGAATGCCCAGGTGTCCGGCACACATACTAAAATGTCCACGCCGGCTTTGCGGAACTGCTGAGCTACAATGTCGGCTTGTGCTTCACCATCTATCAGCACAGTAGAATAAACGACCGGCACCGGTGTCTTGTCCGGCAGAACTACAGAGCCGCTGATACAATCAGCAGCCATCTTCGCAATGTTCTGACAGCGAGTTCGGCTGGCCTGGTCAATACGCGGGTCGCTCGTAGCGAAAACACCAATAACGGGAACCTTGAGTGTGGCTTTCCTTATGTTCGGCAAGTGCTTAGCCTGGACTTTCTTTGCCATTTCAAACACTCCTTTCGGTATTAGAAAGTGCCTAAAGTGAGCTAAAGTGAGCTAAAGTTGCCCAGTTGTAGAAGCTTGTTTGTCGGTGTCGAAGCTGGTA
>JBDRTM010000194.1:0-30531 GCA_043824065.1 Planctomycetota bacterium
CTCCTCGCCATCTCCCTCCCTTGAACAATGGGGCCTCTTCTACAAGCACCTCGCTCACGACACGGGGATCACATGCGGCGACAAGGTCATATACGATCTCCTCAAACAGAAGATTCTTACCTGCTGGCCGGAGCGCCTGCTGCAGCGGATCGGGATTCTGATCGACGACAGCCAATCCTCTTGGTTGCGCTTGATAATGCGCAGGCCCCGGAAGGCGTTCAGCTACATTGAGCATATCATCGTCCTGGAGGCTCTGCTGGACCCAGATTGGCATATCCTCGACGTGATGAACCAAGTACGAAAACAGGAGCAAATCAGAACTCCCGCGGCCTCCCTCCACTCCCAAAGAGTATCCTCCGCCAAACTCACCAGAATGCGCGAGGCATGGCTGGGCATCGTGAAACCACACGGAACGAGACATGGCCGTTTACTCGGTGGCGATTCCATATACACCTGGCTTTACAGGCATGATAAAAAGTGGTTACTGGAAATCAATGCGCGATATCGCAAATCAACTCGATCAGATGGGAAAAGGATTGATTGGCAAGCGCGGGACCTGGAAATTCTGGAACGGCTGGAGCATGTGAAAAGATCACATGGGGACAAGCACACCGATCCGCGACGAAGCGCGAACTGGTACCTCGCGCAAGCTGGTTGCGGGCACCTGTCGCGAAAGATGGACAAACTGCCGCTTTCGGCTGCATTTTTGAAAAAACACAGCGAAGACGTGGCCAGTTATCAGATTAGGCGGATTAACCGCGTTCTTCAGGACAAGGACTCCTCAGCTGGCTCACTCCTCTACTGGGAACTCATTCGAATGTCAGGTCTGAACGAGCAGAGAATGACCAAGCGAACCAGAGAATTCTTACGCCAATCAGGGTGGTCAATATGACCAAATACATACTTGACGGTATTGATAACAACGTGAAGGTGTGGGAGATTGGCTCTCTCTTCAGAAACCTCACTGGGAGCGAGTGGAACATCAACGTTCGTTTCTCTCCACCTCAGTCAAAAAAATATACAAGTCTGGCTAACGCATCTCTCCTAGCCAGAAGGCGACTGCTTAATGCGACTCAAACTATCAAAAAACCAGGCTCCCCACTGAGCTTCACCCTTTCCAACACACCCCACTGGAAAGTCAAAACGATTGGCGAGTACCCCATCAATGGATACTCAAAAACACAAGATTCGGGGCAATTCTGTTTCGTATTCACAATCCCGAACGGCATAACCGTATATCTCCCTCAGTTTGAACTGGCACGGGTACTTTTCTTCCATGGAGGATATCTTTCCAGAACCGCGATCGAATCGGAATGCTTGGAGACGGACTTCTCTGTGGAAATTGATCATTGCAACAACGCCGTCATTCGTGTGATGCCTTCTGCAAACTATCCACTTTCGAACTTCGATGCCCCAAAATGCCGCAATTATCTATCGTGGATATTGTTAAATCCCGACGTCAGAAGATCATACAGAAGTATCACGAAGTATCAACGGCTTAGTGGGTACGACACTTACAACTACAGAAAATGGATTTTCAAATTTGATCCCCCCTTACTAGAAGAAGTCGAATTAGATACCCGTGGGCACTATAACCAAAGCTCCAGTTCTTTTTTTGTGTATGAAATTTACCGGATTGGAAATATTCAAAACACGACATTTCGAAGTATATCAATGGACTACAAACAGTCTAAAAACACGATACCTGGGGAAGGACACGTCATACGCCCTGCCGGATGCAGGCCAGATGCTCCCATAATTGTCCATGATGATATCGCCTCAAACGCAAACATTCAGCCTTCCGTATTGGATTCCGAAAGTGTTATAATACAATTTAAGCACCCTTTCTACGTTGCTAAAGTAACCACAAATGAAAGGATAAAACCCACCTCGCATTCGGACAGCGAAGCTTCTGACAGACAAACGTCGATAAGCACAGAAGAAGGGATCGCTGATCACGGGCTCCCCGGAGGGGATTGGGATACTTTGAATGACAAAACGAATTATGATTCACTTTTTGAGAACAAATTCGAGTGCTATTTGGCCATGGTCAATATCTTGATTGAAACCCACGAGTGCGTTCCCGTTTCTAAAAAGATCATGCCTCTTCCCAACGAAGGAAGGTGTACGAAGCATATCCTTTCAACAACGGGGGAACCAAGGAGCATGGCGATAATTGGTTTGGGTGTTGACCACAAGACAGTATATCTACTTGAGGTCGACACCTCTGATGCTGAAAAGGCCCTGTCCACACAGTTGCTTGTAGTCGAGAACCAAGAGGACTGGGTGAAAAACCTTGATCGCCTCCAGCGGGAGATGCTTCGGGCATCCCTCAGATGGCCAAGAAAGCTGCTTAATGAACTTTGCGGGAAGAACCACCACATTGGGGTCAATCACCCACAAACACCTTCTGACAACAAGGGCATTCTCCCTCCAGATTCAATTGCTGGCTGGGCAGGCCGAGTTTATGGCTGGATGCAGAATCTGTAGACCTCAAGCGACAAACGGAGGAGGCGGGGATTCAACGCGAGGGGGCTGCTTGGTAGAAATTATTGCGAAGGGGCTTTTGACGGTGTACAACTAGAACATGCTTTTTTTTAACACCAAACGTAGAATGACAGTGACGAAATAACGCTACAGCATCAGAAATGTTCATAGCTAAATTGTTCGCAATATAAAAAGATTATCACGCCCTTGGCCCATGAAACAAAAAACGAATACGCATGATGTGATCCGGTTGGCCGAAAGCCTAAATCTGAAACATATAGATAAGCGCAATTCAGGGGGTGCTTTCTGGGTAATTGGTGGCAGAGAATTGGCTCCCGCGATACAGAATTTAAACGCTTGGGGCTACTACTTCCAGTTCAAAGACGGTGGAGGAAAAAGTAGCGATTATGAAGATGCCTGGTGGTATAAGCCGTCAAGCCATGAAGTTCAGGTGTCACCAGAAAACAACGACATGCAAACGACAGTAATTGAAATATTGAACCAGCGCTTTCCTAATGGAATCCGACCGAATTCCGTCATCGATTTAAATAAGCTGAAAAAATTTTACTTTGAGGTCGCGGGTGAGTGCATTTCGGAAGAGGTTTCCGATATTTCATCCATGCTCGAAGAGATAGGCATCGGGCACGGTGATAAGGTTTACGCCTTTTCTGAAGATAGCAAACAGGAGCTCACTGATCTGATTACCAGACTACAGGCTGAAGGAAACCGAATATTTTATTATGATGAGTTGTACGATACCCACGCAGAGACCTTGCAACGAATGAACATTTTCTCGTCAGACCTCCTTAAAACGATTCTCTCAGAGGTATGCCCATCACTGCGCTATCACAGTAAGCATTGCAAAACAGATTCGACTTGCACTGTTGAATCAGAGGTTTTACGCTGCTTCAAAACAGCAATAAGTTTGTCATACGACCAGTTCCAAAAAAGACTTCCATATATCCCCATACCCAAAATACGCCATGTGCTGGTGTGTGACAGGGATTTTATCCACGTAACCATAGGCGTATACACACACATTAGCAAAATTGAATATGACAAGGCGGAGTGCGGTAAAGTTTGCTCTCAAGTCAAAGCGGATATTTCGAATAACGGTTTTGCGAGCCTTGCTTCAGTGAATTGTCCGGAAAGCCTTGCATTAAACCCTGAGCTGTCTGAGGCAGCTATCAAGAGCGGGTTTTTTCGAGTGTTTCTCTCCGACCGTTTTGAGAGACAAGGTAATATCATCACAGAGAAAGGTGGTGCATTGAATAGTGCTAACGTGCTTGAAAGATTCTGCCGTTCGAATGCCAGCCTAACATTGGATGAATTGTGCGACTGTGAAAAAGCAATAACAGGTTATATTACTAACAAGTCACTATTCGCCGCTTACAAGAGCATGATCCGCATCAATAGGGACACTTTTGTTTCAGATAGCGAAATCCAATTTGATGTTGCTGCTACAGATTGTGCTCTCGACAGGTTTGTTCTTGGTGATGTCATCCCTCTGCAAGGGGTGACATCTTTTATATCGTTCCCCTACATTAATGGTTTCCCTTGGAATCCATTTATGCTTGAAAGCTACTGTCGTCGATTCAGCGAGCATTTTGCGTTTCAATGTTTGACAGTAAATAGCCTAAATATTGGGGCAATTTATAGAAAAACGGCGAAATTTGCAAATTACGCCGAAGTGCTTGCCGCTGCCGTTGCGAGCGAATCTATTGAGCTATCACCAAAGGAAGTCGGTGACTATTTGTTCGGGAGGGGCTACATCGCTCGCCGGACCAACTTTGTTGCTGACGTTGTCGAGCAAGCACACCGAGTAAGAGAAGGAATTTTTTAAGAAATGTACGGATATACTCATGATGCACAAACTGGTGGGCTGCTGTTGAACGACAGTACGCCAATGTTTTCCAAAGAGCCCCGACCAGTATACTACCGTGAACTTGATATCCTCGGTTTCGACGCACACTTTGATTATGAAAAGCAAGATGAGCAGCCCTATATGTGGGCTGAGGCAAATAGTTATTGGTACCGCGGTCAATTGGTCGCAAAAACCAAAGGAGGCTCCCTTTATTCTACGCCAATATTGGAGCTTCTACTTGGTTCAGACGGCGAACAGACGTTACCTGACGGCGAGACTCTCAGGCCCGTGGACATTGTCGCAATGGTTGAAAAGAACCGTGTGCTGCTAGAAGTAATAGAGCAAATCACCGTTAAAAAGATTTTCGATGCATATAAACGTCATCATAAGAAATTAGATTGCTTCTATGTTGCATTTTCTGGAGGCAAGGACAGTATTGTTTTGCTTGACCTTGTAAAAAAGGCTCTTCCTAAGAGCGGTTTTGCCGTGGTGTTCGGTGATACTGGGATGGAGTTTCCGGACACTTATGATATCATTGATAAAGTAGAGAAGCAATGTCGCGCTGAAGAGATAGGGTTCTACCGTGCAGCGTCCCATCTTAAACCAGAAGAAAGTTGGAGGATATTTGGCCCTCCATCACGTGTGTTACGCTGGTGCTGTTCTGTTCATAAATCCGCCCCGCAGACTCTGACTCTTCGCAAGATACTCAGTAGAAACGATTATGTGGGGTTGGCTTTCGTTGGGGTCCGTGCGCACGAAAGTGCTTCACGCGCAGATTACGATTATGAAAATTATGGCAAGAAGCAGAAAGGCCAGTATGCCCATAACTCTATTTTGGACTGGAATTCTGCTGAAGTTTGGATGCATATCTTCTCCAACAACCTGGATATTAATGAAGCATATAAAAAGGGGAATTCGAGAGTTGGTTGTTTGTTTTGCCCCATGGGAGGCGGGAAATCGGACCGTTTTAGAATGCTTAGTTACCCCAAGGAAATTCAAAATTTCACCGACATTATTAAAGAGACAGTAGACGGGGATAGCATAACCGATTACGATAGTTATATTTCAAACGGAGGATGGTCTGCGAGAGGAAGCGGTCGGGATTTAAAGAGCAAGCGGTCTCGATATAGGGAAGATACAAAAGGGAAAGTCTTACAAATTAAAGTCTTGCATCCCACGCAGGACTGGCGTGAATGGGCCAAGACTTTGGGTGAGCTTCCGTTTGAGTTTTCAATTAAGGCCACGGATGACGGCTGCGTTGCTACGATGCCGGTCCACAGGAACAAAACTGCTTATGCCAAGCTGCTAAAGCAAGTAATGCATAAAGCAGCACATTGCGTAGGTTGTGGCGCATGTGAAGCCAATTGCCGTCATGGATGTATTTCTTTTGAAAACGGATTACATATCGATGGCTGTTTGCATTGTGGGCAGTGTCACATCATTCCGTATGGTTGCTATGTAGCAGATTGCTTGAAAAAACCCGTGGAAGGTAAACGGATGAAAAGCTTAAATACTTTTGAAGAACATGCGCCGAAACCCGAATGGGTATCTGATTTTTTTGAAAGGCATAATGATTTTTTGCAGGACAATGTGTTGGGTCCTAATCAGCAAACCAAGTTTAAGCGCTTCCTAAGAGATGCCTCGCTTATCGACAAAAATTGTATCACAGAATTTTCTGAGCTTATAACTAGAATCGGTTGGGATAGTGAATCGGCCTGGGGCCTAATGCTTGTTCAATTGGTGAATAATAATCCTCAAATAAGATGGTATGTAGAGAACTTATCGGCCAACATAAGTTATTCGCGAGGTGAAGTTCAAGATATGCTCATGAGTCTGGCTCTCACTGAGAAAATGGCAAGAGCGATTATATATGCTTTTGGACGGTTGTGTGATTTACCACTTGGTTTAAAGCTAAATTTTGGAACAGTATTTTTCAAAGGTAAAAACATTGATAAGCTCACTCGTGGGAAAGCGACGCTCGAAGATAACCGTGTCGTGCTATACGCTCTCTATCGATTTGCCGAGAAGTGTGACGGCTATAACCAATTCACACTAACTCGTTTGCTTGACCATTCCGTCGAATCATCTGGTATAAGCCCTACTCAAATTTTTGGGTTCGATCGAGACGACATGGTGCGTCTTCTGAACGGGCTGTCAGCAAAATATCCAGAGTTCATCAACGCCACATTCACGCACGACCTCGACAAGATTACCCTTCGCGAAGATAAGACTTCTGCAGATGTGCTTAACCTATTTTAGAGAACAGGATCGACAATGAATAAATACAACGAGTATTTTGATATTTACGAGGGGTTCTGGCCGGTAATTAACCCCAGCAACATCGAAGACCCGTTGAATAAGTGGGAGAATACGTACCCACATAAAACGTTTGTCGAACTTCTGAAGGCGACTGAGCGAATGCTCGCTCGGGGAACTAATAGTGACAAGAAGGGGATTTGGATTGAAGGAGCTTACGGTACTGGTAAGTCCCGAATCGCTTGGGCGTTGAAGAATCTTCTCGATTGTCCTGATGATGCTCTGATATCCTATTTCGAAGAATACTCTGCATTACAGGCCGAACCCGATTTGCGTGACAAAATGCTCGGGCATAAACAGGGAAAAATTGTAACGGCCTATCGCTATGCCTCCGGTGGCATAGATAATGATCGTGCCTTGATTATGGCTGTCTATGAAAGCGTTACCAAGGCACTCCGTGACGCGGGCGTCTCCTACAAAGGAGAGAACACCTTGCGTGGTAGTGTCGCTTTGTGGCTTGCGGACGAAGCAAACAATGAGTTCTTCAACAAGCTCATTTCTCTTCCAGAGTATAGAGGGCTAGGCAGTTTTTCGGGTAAATCTGCTGACGATATTGTCAATTTGCTGAAAAATCCGAATGCAGTCGTTGACGCACTGATGCGGGATATTTTTTCGCTAGCGGATAGTCGTGGAATCACCGCGCTTTCCATCGGCATGGACGATCTAATTCGCTGGCTCACAGACATTATCGATCAGAACAAGCTCAAAGCCATCGTACTTGTATGGGACGAGTTCTCATCCTATTTCAAAAAAAATAGTACATCGCTTGATGAGTTTCAAAAACTCGCCGAGCTTTCAAATGGCAAACCTTTCTACCTGATGATTGTTACCCATATGTCTGGGTCAATTTTTAGCGAATCAGACCAAACAGGAAAGATAGTCCGTGACCGTTTTGTCCGAAAGGAAATTGAACTCCCTGATTCCATCGCGTTTGAGTTAATCAAGCATGCTCTCAAAGTGAAAGACTATCAGAAGGATATTTGGGATACACTTGCTGATGACCTTAACAGCCGGATGCCTTTTGTTCGCGAAGCAGTCCGTAAAGCAGTCTGGAAAGATTCGAGTTCTGGTGAAGATGTTTTAAAAGGCATGCTGCCACTTCACCCCCTTGCGGCTTTGCTGCTCAAGAATATTTCGAGTGCGTTTGCATCCAACCAGCGAAGCATGTTCAACTTTATCAAAAACGCTGATACCGATAACCTCCAAGCTTTCCAGTGGTTCATCGAAAATTATAGTCCAGATAATGCAGATGTACTAACTATCGATTATCTTTGGAATTTCTTTTACGAGACCGGGACGGACGAGTTTGGGACAGGGGCAGGAAGAACCAACCTGGACTCTATCATCCGTACCACTCTTGATACGTTCCCGAAGAATGAAAGCCGCCTCAATAGCGAGCAGAGTCGCATATTGAAGACTGTGCTAATGATGCAAGCCATCAGTCAAAAGCTCGGTGACAGTGTTGAGCTGTTCCTACCAACAGAACAGAATATTAACTATGCTTTTGAGGGGACCGAGTACGAGAATAATCGTGCCGTAAATGTCATCAAGAACCAGTTGGTCAAAGACGGTATCCTCTACACTAAGCCTTTGGGGAACGGTAGGGTTCAATTCGCTGCCGCAGCCGTTTCCGGCGACCAGTCGCAGATTGATAACCTCATGAAGCGCATCGAAGATGAGACGAAAACCGTAGCGCTGGTTTCAGGCGGAGACCTTGTTTCCGCTTTGTCTTTAACTCCACCTCTCCGTTTCCGCTACAATGTGACGCCGGTTACTATCGAAAACTTCACAGCAACAATCAATAAAATCACAAATGAGCAAGGCTCGTTTAGAATTCGTGCGGTGATGTCTTTTGCGCGCAATGATAAAGAACGCAATAGAATGCGTGAACTCATTAAGGGGGCGATGAAGGATAACCGATACGAAAACCTTGTGTTTGTCGATGTCTCTTCTACCCCTCTCGGAGGGGAGCGGTTTGATCAATGGGTCGAGTTTGCCGCCAGCGAAGAGTATTGGAGAACAAAGGATGGAAAACTTGCAGAGGAGATGTCTCGCAAGGCAAAAGGTATCCTAGAAGACTGGAAATTGGATATCACCAATGGAACTTTTACTGTTTACTCAGACTTCGCAAAAACAGGAGAACCATATAACAGTGCGTCGTCCGCTTTGTCGGCACTTTCTGATACGGTGATACGGAAGTACCCTCTGTCTTTTGATAACGCGAAGGTCAGCGAAAATTTTTTCAATATCCTGCGACTGAAGGATGGCGCAACGTGCGGTATTACTGAAAAGCCAGGAGGTGTATTCCAGGAGAAATTTGTGACCAACATGATGCAAGGTGCATGGCAGGTAGAGAAGTATTGGGAATCCGATCCCACATTGCCGCTTTCAAAGCTTAAGCTCAAAATCGACAGGTTGATAATAGCCGCGTTTGAAAGTGAAGAGCGTCGTATTGCGATAGGAAAGATATTTGATGCTTTGGCGGAAGACGGCTTTATGCCATGTAATCTATATGCCCTCCTGACAGGCTTTCTACTTAAGGAGTATTCTACCGACACCTACAGATATAGCGATGGAGAGACTGGCGACAAGATGAGTGTAGAGAAACTGGCAGAGATTGTCAGCGAGTACATCAAGCACAAGATAACGCCCATCTCGCGCTATCGAGAAAAATTTATCGCGGTTATGAGTAAGGAGCAAATCGCGTTTACGGAATTTGCAAGCGATGTTTTTAGGATACCAGATAGTCTACCTGTGGAACAAATTGCTGTCCGTATTCGCTCTAAGCTTAAAGACTTGAAGTACCCGATTTGGTGTTTCAAGGAAATCGACACTAACGGCCTTGATCAATTCATAGACAGGCTGGCCGCTCTTTCCAACTCAGACGGCGGAGAAAGCGTTGCGAAAATTGCCGATGATATTGGTCGAATGTCATTGCAAATGCCTACGGCGGCCAAAAATCTGAACTCATTCCTAACGCTTCCTAACGCTGAAAAGGCTATGAATGAGTTTTTAGATATTTTTGAAAACGGAGACATTCTTAGACTGGGCAAAGAGATCAAGGCACCAGACGTTTTGCTTGACGTAAGACGGCAAGTTGGATCAGGCGAAGCCCTGTGGTTGTGGGACCAGGAAACAGGCGAAGATGAGCTCCGCAAACTACTTACTGACTATAAGATTGTTGCTGCGAGCAACACTATCAACACAAAAACATCGTCGTTATCCGAGTGCTTCTCCGGATGGCGGGAAGCTGCTAAATCAATACGAATCCCGTATTCCGCACTTAAAACGGAAGTCGCCGCCTTAAGCGCCTTTTTTGGTTGCCTTCATGACATCATGGCAACAGGTGAATTGGCATACGACAAACGCAGCAACTTCCTTGTCGAGCTTGAAAATAACGGGAGTGCTTTTACTGATTTTCTTTCGAAGAAAACTGATGTGTTTAAAAATATCTACTCGGTTCATTTAACCGGTTTTAGCGAAAGTGATGTCAACGCATTATATTCTAAGTTGCCTGTAACATCCTTCAACTCTGATAAGTCTGATTTCGAAAGAAATGTTGCTCATGAAGTAGATAATATCAGGAAAGAGCAGGCAAAATATAAGCTACATCGATTTTGGCAAGATAAAACGTCATCAATGACACCGAGGGATTGGTCGCACAAGAATATGACTTCCGTTCTTTCTCTTGTGCCTAGCGCGCTACACAGAGATGCTAAACGGGCGTTTGCTGCGATCAATAGGGGCAACCCTGAGGAAACAGAAGTTAAGTTTGCTTTAGAGTTTTTTAATACTAAAGCGACGTTCCTCGTTGATCTTGGTGACAAGACGAAAGTTGATGCTGCGTTTGATCGTGATATCATAGGTCGATTCAAAGTGGTGCTGCCTGATCCTGAGGAGGTGCGCAGGCATCTGGAAGCAGTTGTAACAACAACCCCTTACGATTGGTACGGGGATCCTCTCGTGCAGCGGGAGGTCGAGAAACTCGCGCAATCAAAGTATAGCCAGGGGGGAAGCGATCAAGCCCTCATTAGAATTGAAGAGATGGATGCAGCCATGGTCAAAGAATACCTAAAACGACTTGTCAAAGACAATATGAATGTCGGCATCGAGATCATCTCGGAAGGTGGAAACTAGGCGTGAAAGATGTTTCGATTGGAATCGCCCTTTCCAGGATACGAAATTACCTGAGCAGCGATGTCTATACGCCTTTCTTCGTGGTGGTCGATGAAAGCAATGAGTATGTCGATCTTGTTGATGAACTTGGAGCTCTTCGGCGTAAGCGCGTAAGTGGCTATTGTGCCAATGAGGACTCCTTTCCTGATTATGATTCCCTCTATGATGCACTTTCAGAGGTTGCCCAGGACACACTGCTTCTCGGTTTAGGGGAGAGTATTCGATTAAGTGGAGACGAAATCTTTCTCAGTCGCCTTAAAGACCTGAATGCTAGGTTTAAAGTTGTTGTTTTTTGTCGAGGAATTAGGGATGCCGTTAAAAGGCTTTGCTCGGACGATAAGAAGTTTGGAACAGAAAGACGTGTGTGTTTCCTTAAAGCAGCACCTTCTTATGATGTAATCAAACTTCCTTCATCATTGAGTGTGGCTGCAGAAGAAGGGCTAAAATCTCTTCTTAACCGCTTGGAAGGCGGGGCTTCAGCTTCTGTTTATGTCAAAACAGCTTTGCCACTTAAGAATGTCCGAGAAGTTCGTAGCGCTCACAATGTAATCCGGCTGGTAGATCCAACCTTTACAGTGCATTCAGACTGTCTTCAAGAGAGCCATTGGGCAGAATACCTTGAGGATAAAAATTTAGATGGATACGGGCTATTCCATTGGCGCAATTTCTTGAAATTTAAGCAGGAGCCGCCTAGAGACATCTATTTACAGTACGTTTTAAAGAAGGCAACCAACTACGACAACTATAAAAGGCTACTATATATGGCCGTGCTGGATTTTTCATGGAAGGATGATCTTTTCTCAGAGATGTATGAAGCACGTAAGAGCCTTCTCAAAGGGGTAACCGACTCCGACATTGCAGAGTATATTGCTGAGACTAAAGTCAAAGATGACGACAGGGTTTTCTATTTGACAGACAATACCGCTGCAGAACGACAAGCCATGATTGAGGCCCTGAGCGGTAAATCCGATATTCCTGTCCATTTTGAAGCTATCTATCCAGATCTGTCCGCATATCTTCATGATTACACCTTTACGGGGAATAAGGGCGAACTGCTAACAGAGTATTTTGCTGAGTACAAACGCCAAAAATTATTCAACAGATTGTCACCAGAGTTTTGTGATAAAGTCAGTAAGTTAGCAGTTGATGGAAGCCGTCCTTACAATAGCCTAAAAACGAGGGGGGAGGTACTCGATAGCCTTAAAAAGGATGACACGGCTTTATACTGGATAGATGCACTCGGCGTCGAATTTGTTGGTTATATCCAAAGACGCGCTCAATCACTTGGTCTACGAATAACAGTCCACATTGTCCGGGCGAACCTTCCTACAATTACTTCTTTTAATAATGACTTTTATGAGACTTGGCGTGGACTTAAGCACCAAACAAAGAAGTTAGACGACCTCAAGCATAATGGTGAACAGGATTTCAATTTCGAAACAACAAAGCTCCCGATACACCTACCGACAGAGCTTCAGATTATCGAAAATGTTTTGGAATGGGCGGCAAAAAAATTGACAGGAAAAGAGGTTGGTAAGGTACTTCTTGTTTCGGACCATGGGGCAAGTCGACTTGCAGTTATAAACGAGCAAGAGTGCAAGTGGAAAATGGCTTCGAAGGGAAAACACTCAGGGCGTTGCTGTCCGAGTGATGAAGCAGATGTAAAGTCTGAATATGCCACGCTAGAAAATGGCTTCTGGGTGCTTGCAAATTACGACCGATTTAAAGGTGGGCGCAAGGCCAGCGTTGAGGTCCATGGCGGTGCGACACTTGAAGAAGTCGTAGTCCCGCTTGTTGAAGTTGAACTTTTCGACAACAAGATAACGGTCAGCAATACTACCCCAATAACGACATCAAGTTTCAGAAAAAATGCTGAAATCGTGCTGTTCAGCACCAGTGCTTTAAAGAATGTTTCTGTGAGTGTGAACGGGAAGCAATACTCAGCTGAGGCAATCGGCAATCAAAAGCATAAAGTGGTTTTCCCCGATATCAAGAGAACTGGTAAATACACAGTGGACGTGTACGAAGACGACAACCTGATTGGGCAAATGGAATTTGAGGTTCAGCGCGAAAGCGGCGGAACAAACGATGAAGACTGGTTTTAAGTGAGGCGGTTGCCGAGTATGATTGAAAAGCTAAAATACTGTTTCGATGAAATGGTTGTATACAAAGACCTGAAATCTAGCAATTTCTTCTCTGCTTTGAGCCTGCCGTCTTTTATGCGCGATTGGCTCCTCCGTCGATTTGAGGATGAAGCAGGGGAATTCAGTCAAGAAGATCTCGTGGCTTTCATTCGTGAGTACATACCTCGTAAAGATGATTGGACGGCGATTAAAAATCGCATCATTAAAGAAAATGAACGAGTTAAGATACTGGCAAAAATTTCCGTAGATATTGATATTCGCACAGGAGAGGTTTCTTTTACTTTGCCGGACTTTGGGTTGACCGCCAAGCAAACGATCATCGAAGATGCTGTGTGGGATTTGTGCAAAGATGAATTGGTCAAGGGTCGTGAATCCTGGGGTATGCTTGAGCTTGGATATCGATTGCCTGACGACAGCGTGAAGCCCAAGCAACCAGGAAGAATTCGTCTGGTAAGCTTCAAAAATTTCTGTCCATACTCAATTGAGCTCGACTACTTCAAAGATATGCGAAGTGAATTTCAGACTTCCGAGTGGATAGACCTTCTGCTTGGTGCTGTTGACTACAATGCAAGCGGCTATAAAAACGATGAAGAAAAGCTGAGCATGCTTACTAGGCTTCTCCCATTCATAGAGAAACGCTTAAATCTCATTGAACTCGCTCCGAAAGGGACGGGGAAATCATACCTCTTCGGACGTGTTAGTCGTTTTGGTTGGTTGTCCAGTGGTGGAGTGATGAGTCGAGCAAAAATGTTCTATGATATATCTAAACGCACTGAAGGCCTTGTGTCGGGTAATGACTTTATTACTTTGGACGAAGTGCAGACGATTTCGTTTACAGACGTAGATGAAATGCGAGCGGCATTAAAAGGCTACCTAGAATCGGGCGTGTATACGGTCGGGAACTATGAGGGCGTTGCCGAAGCTGGGGTGGTTTTATGTGGCAATATTTCAAAAGAGACGATGGACAATGACGGCACGACCAATATGTTTGAGGAGCTGCCAACAGTTTTTCATGAATCCGCTCTTATCGAGCGTTTTCACGGCTTTATCAAAGGGTGGCATATCCCACGTATGAACGATGATCTTAAGATATCTGGATGGGCTCTTAATTCAGAGTATTTTTGCTCGATTCTTCATGAGCTGAGGTCCGATTCCACCTACCGTTCGATCGTTGATAAATTGGTGAATGTTCCTGAAGCGGCCGATACGCGTGATACAGAAGCAATCAAGCGCATTGCAACCGCATATTTAAAATTGCTATTCCCGAATGTCAGGAAAACTAGGGATATTACTGCACGTGAATTTAATCGCTATTGCCTACGCCGCGCTTGCTTAATGCGGGCTACCATTAAAAACCAACTGGGCATTTTAGATTCTGAGTATCGCGGAAAAGACATTCCTCAGTTCTCGGTAAACGATGATCTTTGTAATCATGAAGAATAACAGTGAATGTATTGCTTGCGGCAAAGAGCACCTTTCTAAAGATGAAATTGGACTTAATAAGAAGCTTATTCATCATGAAGTGGAGCGTATGATGTGCCTTACTTGCATTGCTGAGTATTTCGAAACACCTGTAGATGAAATGAAGGATATGGTTGAAGTGTTCAAACGACAAGGCTGTGATTTGTTTGGGTAGGCTGTGTTCTTATGAGCTATAGAGCCAGTATGCTAGATGTTGAAAAACTCCTGCAAATCCAAGACAATCCCCTGAAGAACAGGAGGACTGGATGGCGCTCGGCAAGCAGGGGTATCGACTGGGGAAGATGTTCGTGTCGTGGGACAAGGTCCCCCGATCACCTGGCCACGCTTTTTACGACCGGCTTCAGTCCGAGCTGTCGAAGGCCGGTTTCGACCGGCATGTTGAAGAGCTGTGCTCTCCCTTCCATACGTTCCGCAAGGGGCGTCCGTCGATCCCTCCGGGCCGGTATTTCAGGATGCACATGGTCGGCTATTTCGAGGACATCGACTCCGAGCGCGGCACCGAATGGCGGTGCGCCAACTTGCTTTCCCTGCGGGAGTTTCTACAATTGGACACCAAGGAGGCCGTTCCCGACCACTCCAGCTTGAGCCGCATTCGTTCCCGCGGTATAGCCCGATAACATATCGAAAAGAGGGAGACCACAAGTGAAGTCCTCACCTGTCCTAATCACCTGGGTCGCAATCAACAATGACCCGTACGAGCGTGACGTTGGGACGGGCAGCCCACGTCTTGTCAATGGCGAGCGAGTGCCGGGGCCGACGCTCACTCTTCTCTGCGATGAAGAGTCTTGCTACTCTGGCCAAATCTCTGATGTAGTGCTGCTCCATCAATCCTTTGGCGGTGGGGAGACGAGTCGAGAGCAGCGAGCTGTCGAACAACTGTGCACCGAGCTTCGGGAGCTGCGTTTCACGATTCACTGCGAGACATGGAGCGGGGACGATCCGACTGACCATCGCGGGATCTTCAACTTTCTGAGTGAAAAGATCCCAATGCTCCGACGCCGCTTTCCAAGCCGTGAACTCGTAATCCACATCAGCCCCGGTACACCATCGATGCAGACAGTCTGGGTGCTGATGGCAGAAACCGGATATGTGGACCCACCGTTCTCGGTTGTGAAGTCATATCGCCGCTCCGAGAGACGAGGACGTCCTGCTGTTGTCCAGGTTGAGCTTGGCATCGAGACCTTCTACAAAGCCTACAAGGCGTCTCGCCCCAGAGAGGTAGGGTCCGAGGACCAGATCGTCCTCTGGGACCCGCGCCGTTTCCGCACCGATGCAATGAAACAAGTTTTTGCCGAGGCTAGGCGCTTCGCCCAGCTGAAGGTTCCAGTGCTCATTCGCGGGGAACGCGGCACAGGAAAGACTACTATTGCAAGCTGGATTAGGTCAAACAGTCCGTTCAAACGGGACGACCAGGATTCGTGTTGGCCAAGCGTGTCATGCGGCCAGTACAACTCTGAGACAATGCGAGCTGAGTTGTTCGGATACAAGAAAGGCTCGTTTACAGGGGCGACTTCTGATCGCCCAGGACTTCTCGCAGCAGCCCACCGAGACACTCTCTTCCTCGATGAGGTTGGCGATGTCGGTCCAGACCTGCAAAGACTCCTGATCCGAGCCATCGAAGAGAATCGGTACTTCGCTCTTGGAGACGATATGCCACGCATGAGCGACTTCCGTCTCCTTACCGCGACAAATATTGATGACAAAGGGCTGCGAGAGCGTCTTGCCCCAGACTTTCTCGATCGGATCAGTTTGCTCACATTGACGTTACCCCCGATTCGGGACGTTCCAGAAGAACTGCCCTGGCTATGGGAGGCTGTGTACACCGAGGCGACCCGTCGGGCCGGGATCGCCACGAGAAAAGCGGCCCTCAGCAGCAAGCTCCATGCGAAGGTAGTGGCATTTCTTGGACAACATTCATTGCCCGGCAATCTTCGAGATCTGTTTCGCGTTGCCTACCGCATCATCGCCGCAAGGAGTGACATCGATGAACGGATGCAGCCGGCAGATGCGGTCGCC
This sequence comes from Planctomycetota bacterium, assembly GCA_043824065.1. Taxonomy (GTDB): domain Bacteria; phylum Planctomycetota; class Phycisphaerae; order Sedimentisphaerales; family Anaerobacaceae; genus NIOZ-UU13. The sequence continues at coordinate 16,486 of JBDRTM010000194.1, forward strand.
TATGGCATCGAATCCATGACGATTGCAGCCGTGTCGGCGGCCGCCTTGCCCTCGCGAACAGTTGCAGCGGCTTACGCCCAAGGTACGGTAATTGATGATGTTGTCGATGCAAACGGTACACTTTGCACTGCGGCTATCCTTGCAGATATGAAGGCATTTCTGGCGACCGAGTTACGGCGCATCGCCTCGAAGCGCGGCAGGAATGCCAGTGAGTTGTGTGACGTATCCGAACGTTCTCTTCGCGATTGGGCAAGCGGGGCTAAGATTCGGCAATTTTCCGCCAAAGATCGGAAGAAAACTTCTGAATGCGACCCAGCCTAATGCGTGCGCAGAGTGCTCAACACCATGGGGATTTTCAGATATATTCTTAGATTACAATATATTGAAAGACAGAGTCTTTCTTCCGTTCAAGTTTGGCATGACTATCGCTTTGCTTGGTACACAATGCAGGCGGATTGCCCGCCGGCAATATAACACCAGGAGCAAATCGATGAGTACTGCTGCACACTGCGACATCGCTTTTCACAACGGGTTTGATCTAAGTCGGCACGCTTGGCAGCGCATAAATGGGCGTGGTCTCTCACTGGACGCCATCCAGCGCGTTATCAAGTTCGGTCGAGTCGCTCATGTACGCGGGGCGAAAATATTCGCCGTCGGCCGCAAGGAGTCCGCTCGGTTCAACCTTGAAAGCATCGACCTCTCAGATGTTGAAGGGGTCCAAGTGGTCTGCAGCGACGATGGAGTGATAATGACGGTGTACCGCAACCGAGACTTCCGAGGTCTTCGCCCGCGTCGCCAACGGGCTCGACAATACTCCTGAAAAACAACAGCATAAGGACAAAACCATGGGTTGGGCTAAATATCATGAAGACATAGTCAGTCTCTGGGTCAACAACAACTACGGACGAAATGAGATCGCCAGCCCGCCAAGCTGTGCCGCTGTAACGACTTGTGATGGAGACATGATTCAAAATCAGGAGAAGGAAATGAGCAACCTAAAAGAATTCGTTATGCCTACGGCTAGACCGATGCCGGTCATCGTCCTCGCTGATGTTAGCGGTAGCATGGTCGCAAACGGAAAAATCGATGTGCTGAACAGCGCGATCTCCGAAATGATCGCGGCCTTCACGGAGGAGGATGACTCCCGGGCAGAAATCCATGTGAGCGTAATTGCCTTCGGAGGCCCCAGCGCGGCGGTCCACACGCCACTCTGCCCCGCCCATGATATGAAGTGGGAGCCCCTGACAGCTGCGGGTAAAACCCCACTGGGTAGGGCGTTCGAATTGGCGAGAACAATGCTAGAGGACCGGGACGCAATCTCGAGCCGAGCGTATCGGCCAACACTTGTGCTGGTTTCAGATGGTGTTCCCACAGATAACTGGCGTCAGCCTCTTGAAGAACTACTCAAGTCGGAACGCGCCTCAAAAGCTATGCGTTTCGCGTTGGGCATCGGTGACGACGCTGACCACGAGACGCTCAAAGCCTTTTTATCCTGCGCTGAAGGAAGAGTTTTCGAGGCGCACGAGGCACGCCAAATTAAGAACTTCTTTCGGTGGGTCACCATGAGCGTCACGACACGCTCCAGAAGTGCCACCCCTGACAACGTGGTAATGATCGAGCCGACTGATCTCGATGATTTCGAATTCTGAGGAGAGTAGTAAATGGCTCTTCGCGCATACAGCTTCGGTGCCTCTGTCCGAGGGCCGCTCCACCGGAGGGAAGAAAAGCCTAACGAGGATGCCTGGCTTCGCACAGAGGGGCCCTTTGGCGTGCTTGTTGTGGTGTGCGATGGAATGGGATCAAAGCCGAATGCTCGCGCAGGGGCGAAGGCAGCGTGTGCGGCGGTGAGAGAAGCCGTTAGTCGATGGGCCAAGGTCGAGGGTGCCCCAACCTCTCTCCTTTCCCACCTTATCGAGGTGCTATGGAGACTGCGAATTCACCCGATTGAGCCAACTAGTGCGGTAACGACTTGTCTATTCGCCCTCGCGACTACCAAGGGAACTTGGATAGTAGGAGGTGTCGGTGACGGCCTCGCCCTCGTCCGGTCAGCTTCTGATCTACGCATTATCATCGGCGACAGGATCGAGTGTTTTTCCAACGAAACAATAGGGCTGGGTGTGTCAAAGGGGCCGAAGGCCTGGACACTGCTGGAGCTGCCATCTGCCGACGATGAACGAATCGCTGTGATTGCAACGGACGGCGTTGCTGATGATCTTCTGCCAGAACGCTTCGATTCCCTTTGCGACTGGCTTATCGGCACATTCGAACACCAGAAACCAGCGGAACGCTGGCGAGCCTTGGCTGCGGAACTAAAGAACTGGCCGACACCAAAACATCTCGATGACAAGACTATCGCCGTCTTGCATGCTCCAGCTTCAACGTCCAAGGAGACGAAATGAGCCAAGTCAAATCAGTCGTAGATGTAAACGGCGTACGGTACGAACTCGCCGAACTCATCGGACGAGGAGGCCAAGGCTGTGTATATGCGGTGAAAGGTGGTCGTCTCGCAGTTAAAGTATTGAGGGGACGTGGAACGCAGCACCAGGATCATATGCGTAACCAGCTTATCCACGTCAGGCGACTGCCGCTCGGTGAGTTATCCATCGCGAAGCCGCTGGAAATGCTTCGACAGCCCCACACGGGCTATGTGATGGAGCTCTTGACGGGCATGATTCCGATAAAACACCTCCTCTCCCCCCCGACTGGCCAAGTGCCGAACGTCGAGTGGTATCTTCGGAGCGGAGGGCTTCGTCAACGCCTGGTCTTGCTTGGACGAGTTGCGCACATCCTTTCTCAGTTGCATGGGAAGGGGCTTGCATATTCCGACCCGTCGCCCGCCAACATTTTCATCTCTGAAGATCCGTCTTGTTCAGAAGTATGGCTCATAGACACCGACAATTTACGCTATGAGTCAGCGCCAGGTCCATTAGCGGCTGTCTGCACCCCCGGATATGGCGCTCCGGAGCTTGTCCAGAACCAGTCAGGTGTTACCACACTGACGGATGCCTATTCCTTTGCAATCATCGCTTTCCAAGTTTTGACACTCGCCCATCCTTTCATTGGTGACCTAGTCAATAGTGGCGAACCCGAACTTGAGGAACGGGCTTTTTCAGGCCACCTTCCATGGATTGAGGACACTGAGGACACAAGCAACCGCGCAAGCTTCGGTATTCCTCGCAAATGGGTGTTGTCGCCTCGCCTAGAAGAAGCGTTTCGGATGACTTTTTGTGATGGGCGCTTGACGCCGTCGGCTCGCCCTGGTGTCTCTGAATGGGCACATCGCCTGTTGGCTGCAGCTGATGCGACACTCTCCTGCAAAAGTTGTGATGGCTCTTTTTACTTCAACCAAGCTCATTGCCCGTGGTGTGACACTCCACGTCCAGCATATGGAGTAGCGGATTTTCACCTCTGGGATCCAACTGCAGGAGAAGGAGGCGTCATCAAGAAGCCTCTGCAAGGATCAAATATGCCAAAAGTGGTTGCGCGATCGGTTTTGACCTCATCTAAACCATTCACTATCACGCGGCGCCTCGCGTTTGGCCAGATGGGTCCAGGTGCAGAAGAGCCGGTTTTAAAGGTCCTGCTCAACAATGCCAAGTTGTCGCTCAATAGCCTGGACGGCAACCGGTATCAAATTGACTTACCCTCCGGAGGTGCCCAGGCGACCATTTCAGAAAAGCCTCGAAATTTGACTTTAGGCGAAGGACAAACACTTTTGAACCTCCACTTTGGCGACAAGTCCTGTCTTCATCGAGTGCTTCATCTAAACCTCAAGCGAGGGAAAAAACAATGAAGATCAGCGACATTCAACTCGGACGTTCAACAACTCTCGAACTTAGACCTGTTTCGGAGGACCACTTTAGCGCCCTCGAAGTGCTCGCCGAGGTTCATCTCTTCTCAAGCGACCTTGAAACTGACGCGCTGATGCGGGTGGATGAAACTACCTGGACGGTTGAGGGAATCAACACGCACCAGCAGGAGCTTCTGAGGGGTATGCTGAGGCGGGCAATTCCTCGTGTCGCATGGGTAATGGCTCGCCACTCAAGTGACGGCAAGCTTGCCGCCGAATCTCTTGTTATTGAAGTACATGAGTTCCCCTCGGAGCATGTCTGGCCACAGCCCATCGATCTCGGTATTGATGAAAAAGTCGTCGATTCTGTGCGCACAAAGCGTAAAAGTCTCGATTCGATTGGGGACGTCATCGCCTGGCTTGGTGAACATTTTTTGGTGATGGATCCTGGTGGCACCACGCGAGTACTGCTCTCTGGCAGCCCCGATCATCATGCAGACCAGCGTAAAGCTTTTCGCCTTCATGGTAGAGGCTGGTCAGTTGACGTGATGCGAGGCTACGACGAAAAGTTGCAAGTCACCAAAATTATTGAGGCAAAGCGTGCCCAAACCGAGGATGAACGGCGTCCAATCATTCTTGTTCGAGGACAATTTCGTTTCGTAGATCACACGGTTGCGGGCAGTTTTCGTGGAACAGCCCGTAGTGAGCTCGACCAGATTGTTGCAGAAGCTGACAGTTACCTCACCATTTGGAAAAAATTTAACGAAATCGAGCGTCGCAACATCCAGCGCCGAGCGGCCAATTTCGGCTGGTTGAACTACCGCTCAAGGGAAGCTCGCAGTAACGGGCATTGGCGCTTTCTCTTGAAGGATGACCAGCGCCTTGAAGAATGCATCAGAGCGCTTGATGAGGGCGAAACCAAAGAATTGGAGGCAGCAGCCAGTCCACCTGCCGAGCTCACAAATATTGCCGAGGGTGAGTCAGGTCTTGAAGAGAAAACTGGTCGCCGCAGACGCATCTTCGCTGGAGAGTGCCTTGGGTATGACCTGAGACGCCACACAATAGACCTCCGGCTCCCGGAAGAGAGCGATGGAGATTCAACACCACCACCAACTTCGGGCGTGTTGTTCATGAGCCTCGGGGGCAATCGTACACGACTTGATCGGCGCATGAAGGCACAGGCTAGTATTGCCTCCGCAGAGTGTCCGATGCCTCAACTGGGCCTTTTGCTTGAGGGCAAAGTAGTCCCCGAACGACGAAGGAAGAGGGAGGAGCCTCTTTCTGCGGCAGCGCGCGAGGCTTTTGGTGGTGAACCAACAGGCCGACAAATTGAGGCGCTCAAAGTCGCACTCAACACCCCGGATATAGCATTGATCCAAGGACCGCCTGGCACCGGCAAGACAAGGACAATAGCTGCATTACAGGCGCGATTGTCCGAAATCGCGGAGAATACGGACGGGGTCTCTGGCCGCTACCTGCTCACCAGCTACCAACATGACGCCGTAGAGAATGTTGCAAGCGCTACCCAGGTCTATGGCCTTCCTGCAATTAAAATTGGCCGAAAGCGTGGTCAGATGGACGATTTGGACGGCTTCGAGCGTTGGAGGCAAGAACGCGTCGACACCGTGCGAGCGAAACTCGCGACGTGCGAAAAATTGCCTGCGGCAGTGGCGCTCCGGCGGTGTCGTGACCTTGAGATCGCGTACCGCAAGGCGCCCTCAAGGACGGAGGATTTGCCTGGTCTATTAACCAAGATCAGAGAGCTGGCGCACCCCCATGTGCCACCAACCTTGTCTGACAGCCTTCTTGAACTCGTGCAGAAACTACGAAAACCTGAACAAGTCCAGTGCGATGCTGATCCCGATGTCGAGTTGGCGCTGAGAGCGGTTCGAGGGCTGCGTTGTTCTGCCGCCGCCTACTCAGACGATGGGGATAGCCAGGCGCGCAAGGCGTTGAAACGCCTCCAGCGCCTGTCTGTACTCTCCACTGAGGAGAAGGTGCTTCTGGAGCGAGCGGCAGCCTGGGAAAGTGAGGCAGAGCCAGACTTTCTCCCTGATCTTAAGAAACTTCAAGGAATCCTCATTGATCGATTGATGCCTGATGAGCGTCCTTCTTCCGCGCCCGTGATCAATGAGGATGTTGAGATGGTGCTCGGATCCGCTGTCAATGCTCTGCGCGAGCGAGTGCGCTCGTCCCGGAGCGGAGTCGAAGAGGTTCTCTACGATTTTTGTGACGACCTTGAGAATGACATGGAAGGGACTCGCAAATCCGTTGAAAGCTACACGGCAGTCCTCGCCGCGACTTGCCAACAGGCTGTTGGATATCAAATGAGCCTGCGAAAAGGTGAGGATACCGTCTTTGATACGGTCGTTGTTGACGAAGCTGCGCGTGCGAACCCGCTTGACCTTTTCATCCCGATGAGTTTGGCAGAGCGACGGATCATTCTTGTCGGCGATCACCGTCAATTGCCTCACATCTTGGACCACGAAGTCGAGAGTGACCTCGAATCGGATGTGTCCACGAAGACGCAAGAGATGCTCCGCACCAGCCTTTTCCAGCGCCTTTTTGCCCAGCTCCTGGAGCGAGAGCGGAAAGACGGCATCAAGCGCACGGTCACGCTGGACATACAGTATCGCATGCACCCTGTGCTCGGGGATTTCATCAGCGACACCTTCTATGCCCCACATGGTGAAGGTTTCCGTTCCGGACGACCGGACGAAGACTTCACGCATGACTTGTACCCTGGTAAGGTCGCCGTATGGGCAGATGTACCGCGTGGGCGTGGACCTGAGCGTGGTGGGCAAAGCAAGAGCCGAAAAGCTGAGGCGAAATGGATTGCCGAGGAGGCGCACCGTCTCATGCAGGAACGACCGGACCTGAGCGTCGGCATCATCTCCTTTTACTCGGCCCAAGTGAGCGAGATTCTCCGGCAAATGGAGTCAACCGATCTCACCGAGCATCTTGATGACGGATCCTACCGCATTCGCGAATCATGGAGAACGACGAGGGGAGCTTCGGGCAAGCTCGTCGAACGCCTTCGCGTGGGCACCGTCGACGCATTTCAAGGAAAGGAATTCGACATCGTCTTGCTCTCGATGACCCGGTCAAACGACATCGTTGCTGACCAGCCAAAACTGCTCCGTCGCAAGTACGGACACCTCATGCTGGAGAACCGTCTTTGCGTTGCGATGAGTCGTCAACAAAGTCTGCTGATCGTTGTCGGCGATAGCGAGATGCTGGCAGGTGAGCAGGCTGCACAGGCGGTGCCAGGGCTCGTCAAGTTTTATGAGCTTTGCTGTGGAGGGGGCCATGGTGCCAAAATTCACCCCTGAGACGCTCATTTTGAACTTCGGCCCACGCTCACACGTGCGATGGAGCTCTCGTGAATTCCTACTCTGGCCGACCTGGGCTTACAGGGTCGTCGCACCCAGGATACGGGAACGAAAGCTGAACGTGTTGCAGCGTGCGGTCATGGGGCTTTGCCGCGCTGGAATATATCGTGCTGAGACAATAGCTGATCACCTTTCGGTGCATGCCGACCTGGCGGCATTCATATTTACAGAACTGAGTGAAGCTGGATACCTCGACAGACGCGGACTCCCAACACAGAATGGACTGCTTCTGCTTGAAGAAGAGGCTCTTGTGACACAGGAAATGGCCGCGGGATTTGTGTTCCAGGATCCATGGACTGGCGACCTTTGGCCACGCTTTGCGGAAACGCTGGACTACTGCGAGCGCGAGTTCAAGGAGAACGGGTATCCGAACCTGTTGCTGGGCACAAAAGGGAAGCCCAGGTACGAGAGCCCATTTACTGTTCTCCCGCGCACGGAAGTAGGTCCGGCAACTCCGACTGCCAGCGCAGTCATGCAAGCTGTCTCGCGGCATCGAAAGGGACTTCGCTTCCTGGATGAGGACGACATCGATGAGGATTCGCTGGGCAGTTTCGTCGCCTCCGGTGTCCAGCTCAACCGGGTCAGTTTCGTTGAAGAGGAGCCCCATCCGTATTTCCTGATGACCTACCTATATGTTCCTGAGTCGGACACGGGCGCGCTGGATTGGTTCGCCTGTGACCCCTTCGGAATCAGGCAGAGTGTGCGCCTCCGCCGCCAGGTTGAGACGGTGATGAAGGATGACAACAATCTGCTTGGCGTCGTCAACCGCCTTTTCGGGAAAAGCCTCGACTCCAGCTATGAAGACCAACAACGTTGGTTGGATAAAATTCTTATTAAAGCTGAGAGGGATGTCTATGCTCGACTGGGCATCAACTTTCGAAACCACTCCGCATTTGACCAAGTTCTCGAGATGGAATCGACTCGTGGTGAGATGCGAGGATACGGAAGCGAATGCCCATCCTACAAGATCAAAGATGTCCTGCGCGCGGGCCTGAAGGTGCTTGAGGCTCTCTTCGCCTCACTGGCGGACACCCACCCACTCGGCGACATCTGGAAACGCGTGTACGTCCAGAAGCTCAACGATCGGACTGGTGCGCAGTACCTTGCACAGCAACAAGATCAAAGCATTTTAAGGGCCAGCTATGAGGGTGCGTTTCAGTCACTTGGTTTCGCAGAGCCCTTTCCGGCCCCGTTCTTGGGTGTGAAACCGGGACAGATACGAGCTGTCGCCGAGTATCATGATACTTGGCGCTTGCGTCCTCTCGTCACCGCGACAGCCCTACTGGCGCAGCGAGACTCGACGCACCCGTTTGCACTGGCGGCCAGGGCCGTCCCTGAACTTCTGGTTACTATCGACGAAATCGCGAGCGCTGGGGGCGCAGCTGGGCACGCCAGCAGAGTCCCGGTGTCCCCCGATCATGCCGAGCAGCATGTGGACAAGGTCTACAAAATTATTTCGGCCCTCCTCGGACTCACCGATTCAGAGCCGAATCCCTCAAATGAGCGCAATGGAGGCTTGCATGGGCAAGAAGAAGAATAAAAAAAACAAATCTGCGATAAAAACGACTCAAGCCGCTGGTGCAGCACCGAAGCATCAGGAAGAGGAGCTCGACAACATCGAAATGATAGTTCGCGCACAGGCAACCGAGACCGACTTTGAGAATCTGGCTGTTGCACCGCCACCGTCACAGGGAGAAAACGCCGAGGCTCTCATCAAACGTGCGTCGGAAACACTCGCTCTTCTTGAAATCGAACGAAAGCGCCTCGAAGAAGCTAAAACTCAGGCGGATAGGCGTGAGGAAAAGGTCGAGGAACTAGCACTCGAGTGCGATCAGAAGATTACCGAACTGAAGCAGCGAGAGGACGACTATGTTCAAAAAGACAAAGAGCTAGCTGAACGTGACATAAAACTCCAAGAACAGGAGCAGGATATCCTCAAACGCCACGAGGACATCGTCCGCCGTGAGCTCGACGCTGACGCAGGCTTCATCCGTCGCAGTCGCGAAGCACTTGTCCAACTGGAGGTCGAAGGCGAAGAGCTCCGAGTACAGCTCTCAAGCCGCCGGAAGCAGATTGATGATGAGCGTGAAGAATTCGAGCGTGAGTTGCAAGAAAAGCGGGAGCAACTCAAAGCCGAACTAAATGCCCTGCGCGATGCGGCGACTCAGGATGTCGCGGCGGCCCGTGAAGCTAGCGAGGCGGAGCTTGCATCGAAGCGGACAGAATTTGAAAAAAGGCGAAAAGATCTCGTTCTATTTGAGGCCAATCTTCGTAAGCGTGAGCGCGAACTCAACGATGAGCAAGAGATTATTGCCGAAGACCGCACCTATCTCGAAGAGAGAGTCGCCCAGCTATCAGCCAGAAAGATCGAACATATGGAATCTGAGATTCAGGGCTTGGTTGAACAGCTCAAAGCCGCCCGAGAGGACCGCGATAGCGCTAGAAAAAGCCTCGCAGAACGCGAGGAGGCTATTCTTCGATTCGGAGGTGAGACGCCGGAAGCAGTTTTGAAGAGACTCCAAACGCTTGAGGCTGAACGCGATGCCCTCAAAAAAACACTTGGTGAACGCCCGAGTGCCCAGGCCGCACAACGCCTTGAAGGGCTTGAGCGCCAGAAGGAGCAATGGGAATCAGAGCGGTTGAAGATGCAGGCCGAAATCGGGGAGGCTCGTCAGGATTCAGCACGAAGACTGATCGCTGTGACCGAGCTGGAGTCCCTGCGAGATCAAAAGCTTTCCTTGGAATCGGCGAACGCCCTTCTCCACGAGGCGCACAGACAGCTTCGAGCCGAGGCAGACGAACTAATCAAGGGGGCCGACGGCAAGAGCCCGTTCCCGGCATGCAGCGAAATGGATAGCAACAATGTTTTACAGTCGACGATTAACGCAGAGAGCAAGATTCGCGATCTCAAGGCGTTTGCAGAGTATGTACGCAACAGGATGGCGTTGGACCCTTTAACGAGGAAGGAGCTTTATTACTCGCAGGAGGACGTTCGAAGCTTCCTCGGCGGGCTTGCGATGAGTCGGCTCCACTTGCTCCAGGGGATTAGTGGCACCGGCAAGACGAGCCTCCCTTTGGCTTTTGCCCGCGCGATCGGTGCAGAGAGTGCCCTCATTGAGGTTCAGGCGGGTTGGCGAAATCGTCAGGATCTCATCGGCCACTACAATGCATTTGAGAAACGTTTTTACGAGACGGAGTTCCTGAAAGCTTTATACAAAGCTTCCACGCCACGCTATCGAGACACCCCTTTTTTTGTCGTGCTGGACGAGATGAACCTCTCGCATCCGGAACAATATTTTGCTGATCTCCTCTCTGCCCTGGAGCAAGATCAAGAACTTCAGCGCCTTGTGCTCATGACTGCAGCTGTCGACCCTGCGCCTAGCCTGTTGGGGGAAGGCGGGACGAAGTTGCAGATTCCGCGCAACGTTTGGTTCATCGGGACGGCCAACCATGACGAGACGACCAAAGACTTTGCGGACAAAACCTATGACCGCGCCCACGTTATGGAGTTGCCACGAAATTATGAGAAATTCGAGTTACAGGCCATTGATACTCGGCGTCCCACCAGCATTGACGCCCTTACGGATGCCTTCAAGCTCGCAGAGGCGAAACACAAAGATGATGCTGCCAAATCATATGCCTTTCTTCATGACGAACTAAGCGACATTCTGGGAAGCAGGTTCCGTGTCGGTTGGGGAAACCGACTTGAGCGGCAAATGAGTTCCTACGTTCCCGTGGTTGTGGCCGCTGGCGGAACGATTGGCGAGGCGACCGACCATATCCTCGCGACTAAACTTCTTCGCAAGATTCGCGACCGGTATGACACTCGCCCAGAGGACATCAGGGCCCTGAAAGAGCGCATCCGCATTGGATGGAAAATGCCTGGGGAGCCAGTCAAGTCTTTAGAGTTGCTCCAGCAAGAAAGCACTCGCCTGGGTGATGCGGATGCCTGATTTCAGTACATTCAGGAACCGCCTTGCAGGGCGCCAGTCCTCCTCCCTCCCTCAATCCGGCATGCTCATCGGTCAGTGGGTTGTTGAGGGCGATAGTCATGACGTGTTCCTGAATACTGTCCCAGCAGAAGCATGGGCTTTTCTTGTGCCCGAGCCATCGGGGCGTTGGCAGGTGCTCACAGGCGAAGGACAGCGGCAGGGTGGAATAGTGGCGCGTGCACACCTGCCTGAGGAACTTGAAGCCAAGAGCGTACGCGCAATAGGAGAACGGTTGGAAGAGCTCATGCGAGGTGAATCTTCCTGGCTTGAATGGAGCGATGTGATTCCTTTGGTCCCAGAAATCCCTGAGATGCTTTCTTTGAAGCCCCTGGAACTCCTGGTTCGTGACCATTTCGGCCACATTGAAGCGGTGTGCCGGAAGCCTCGTGCACATCTCCATGTCGAGATTGAGTGTGTTCCTGTGACGCAATCACGACGTACGCCGCCTGAAGCCACTTCATATTTGGCGGCGCATACCGAGGATTGGGGTCAACGACTTCTGAGCGGCATCCGCCCAAAACGGGTTCTCGCTGAAGTGCCGCAGGACCTGCTCGATATTTATGAAAACCGTGTTGTTGCCCGTTTACTCGACAACCTCCGTAATCATCTAAACAACCGTATTTGCGAACTGCGAAAACTGGAAAATGTGTTCAAGGAGAAGAACTTCTCGGCTTCGATCAGTGGCACTCACCAGCGTAAGCGCAGAATGAGCGAGCTATGGGGCAATGCAATCGACTCAAGCGAGGGCAGCAGGAAGGCAAAAACCATTTTGGATGAGCTTGAGCGACTGAAGTACAAAGTGATGGGGCTTCTGGACTCTGCCCTCTATACAGCCATCCCTCGGCGGACTCATGTGCCGATCACTCTCAACAGTACTAACATCCTGACAAACGACCAACACTACCGCCGCGTTGCCGAGCTTTGGCGAGAGTGGGCTAAAACAGGGGCTAGTCAAACGCTAAACCCATCTGAACTGCACGACTACGCACAGCGCCTCTGTCGCGGCCTGGACTCGTTCTCGATGCTGCTGACTGTAAGGGCACTCGGCATTCTTGGCTACGCTCCACCAGATGGTGAGTTGGACAAACCGATCAGGCGCGGAAGCTCCCTGGTACTCCAGAGGCATGGTATGGCAGTCGACCTGCGTTGGGATGACGATGGAACTATTCACCTTCTATACGGCGCACGTGAACTAACGATCGTAGCGCTGGCCAACGACTTGAGAGCGGGAGCTGATGAACTCGTACAGGAAAGCTTGAACCAAATTAGACAAGGCGCCAGTGAACGTCTTTCAAGCGATTTGCTTATTTTGTATCTCGCATCAGAGGATGAAAGGTTGTCTACAAATCAGAATCTGCTAGCCTCGCTCCACACAGTCGGGAATGATCCAAGGACCGATCTATTCAAAGGAAGCGGCTGCCTCCCTGTCTCACCGTGGAAGCTCGGAAGTACTGAGCGCGTTGCAAGGGCTTTGCGCTGGTTCCTTTCCGATGCTCGCTTCAGCGGCTATCCGCCACGAATCCCTGTCCCTCCCGATACGATCTCCCTCATAGACGCCGATCAACACCGGAGAGGGCTGGCAACACGGGATGGAGGGAACACGCTTGAAATTCATACGCCGCCTCTCGAAAATGAGTGGAAGCGGCTAAATCTTGAGTCGATTGTTCAAGAGGCGAAGACAAGGCTTTCTGAGGCAGGCTCCAAGCATAAGAAATTTTACGGTGAGCTCCGCGGAGCCACACATCAGAAAAACAAGACTAGTGAGCTCAAACGGAAAAAAACCGATGCGAGGCAGGAACTCCAAAAGTATGAGCAAATCGTCAATGCGGCACAAACGTTAGCCAAAGGATTGGACGATGCGAGAGGGGTACTTGGTGCTCTCCTCGACTGTCCAACCTGTGGAACTAAAGCTAACCCCACTCACAGTTTTGAACGGCGAGACCGTGATTGCTTTCGATGTGAATGCATCGATTGCGGATCATATTGGGAGGTGCGCCTGTGCCGCAAAGGTCACCGATATGCCGCGATGCTTCCAAGCAAGGACTTCATCGACATCGCAAACCTGCAGCCCGGATGGGAGGACCAAATATACGGATGTGATATTCTCGCAATACCGGCCCGTAAACCTAATGGGCAGTGGGGATTCGTGTGTCCCGACTGCGGTCAGATCAGTTGACAGGAAAAGCAGCTACCGATTAAGCCACAGACAGTCCTTCTTTTCCTTGAGGCGCTTGATCTCCGCCTCTTCCTTGAGCGAACGCTTCTCGAATCCATCGGCACCGCCAGCAAGAAGCGGGGCTCCCTAACGGGTCAGCATGGCGGCCCCCCCACTCTGTACAGGATGTCTCGTAAGCGTCACATCGGCCACCAAACAAAGGGATTTCGGTTGTTAACAACTTTATTGTTCGAGAATTGCCACCCATTACCATCTTCGAGCCACCAAGTTAACAACTTTTCCAGAAGGCCGGCGCGTACGCGCACGGAGATCATTGGGTTGCCGGGTCACGCAGTTAACAACTTTATTGTTCACCCACAGATGTTGTGGGAGAACAATAAAGTTGTTAACAAGACAATAAAGTTGTTAACGACACAATAAAGTTGTTAACAAAAGCCGCTCCGGTTGCTATGAAGATGGCAAATCAGGAGCGGCTTTTTTATGGCCAAGCGATATTCCAATTCCGAGGTGACCTTCCAACGATGGCTGAAGGAAGGTCGCGGCGAAGGCAGGCGAAACGAGTACAAGCCCTGGCTGACGGTACGAGACCTGCCCTCCCAAGGGCGTTCCCATCGCGTCTTTGGCCACAAGTCGCTACGGACCCACCACCTCTTCTCGGATCTTGAACTTGCCGTCTTCCTTCTCCTAGAATGGCAA
>JBDRTM010000195.1:0-9830 GCA_043824065.1 Planctomycetota bacterium
ACCCCCCTGACCCGGGGAGCAACAGGATATTTGAAGCGTGGGCTGACGGTTATGATATCCCGACAAACGGAGCTCTCGTTGGTAATGACTTTCCTCCTTATGCCGAGCAAAGTATTGTTCACAGCGGCGTCCAGTCGATGCCGTATATCTACGACAACAGTGTTGGGAACTCTGAGGCAACTCACACGCTGGAATATCCGCGTGACTGGACAGAAAAGGGCGTTGATACATTGTCACTGTGGTTCAGAGGCGAAATATTTAATTCTCCTGAACAGATGTATGTGGTTCTCAATGGCAGCGCAGTAGTCTATCACGACGATCCGGACGCAGTTATGACAATTGATTGGATGGAATGGACCATCGACCTGTCCGCCCCAGGCGGATTTGCCGACCAGGGCGTGAACTTAGCCAATGTCAATACGATTGCCCTTGGTCTTGGTAACAGGAATAATCCGTTAGCTGGCGGTTCAGGTACGATGTACTTCGATGATATTCGTCTGTATCCTCCGCCGCCGGAGCCGGCACCGTAAGCTGGGATTTAGGTAGCAATTAAGATTGCGACGTTGATATAGTAGATTAGCATCAGTTCGGGACCTATACCGATTGATTCGGTATAGGTCCTTTTTTAATTGATTCGGCCCCTCCGGAGGCGGGCTTTCAGCGTGGGCGGATTTTCGATCCTTCGGCTGCGGCTTTCGACCTGGCTCAAGACTTTGCTCAGGTCAGGCTCCTTCGACAGGCCCAGTGCAAGCTTTTCCGATTTGCTCAAGTTTTCGCTTGATGATTGAAGAGAAAGCCACAATAAAATTGAGGGCGGCAGTGATATTTTGTGAAGTTTATTCTTGACGTGTAAAGACAAATCGGTTTTATTAATGGGCATGGGTGGTGGAGGCGAAATCTGTTAGTCTGTAACAGTCTATAAATAAAGAGTTTGTGTATTTTAAGTATGGTCGAAAGGAATTGTCTTAATTTTCTTGGAAAGGATTGAACGATGCGAACTGTCAAACTTTCATTGATTTTTCTTTTGTGTGTTTGTGTTTTTCTGGCGACCGGGTGCAGCTCGGAACTTCAGGACCTTCGAATTCAGAACGACACCCAGCGAGAACAAATAGCAAATCTTGAGAGCGAGCTGCAAGTCGGCTCGCTGCAACTTGAGCAGTTGAGACGCCAACTTGCCTCGGCTCAGGGAAAGAGTGATATTGATATAGAGTCGCTGAAACAAGAGATAGCCGCCCTTGAGGAAGACTTAGCTAAAAAGCAAGAGCTGATTGCCTCGATGCAGGGAAAACTGCTTTTAGGCGGAGCGGCACTGCCGGTGGAACTGAGCACAATGTTAGAGGACTTTGCTAAAGGTTCCGATATGGTAACGTACGATGCGAGCCGGGGGATAGTAAAGTTCAAGAGCGATTTACTTTTTGAAAAGGGCAGTGACACAGTGGCGTCTTCGGCAACCCAGGCTGTTAAATCCCTTTGTGGTATTTTGAATACCGAAACGGCCAAGCAATTCGACATTATCATCGCCGGTCATACCGACGATATTCCCATTCAAAGGCCTGCGACGCGTGCAAAACATCCGACCAACTGGCACCTGTCTGCGCACAGAGCCATATCTGTGCTGAATTTGATGACCGGTAACAATATTGGTTCTGAGCGATTGAGCGTACGAGGCTTTGGTGAATACCGGCCGGTCGCGGCAAATAAGCCCAACAAAGGAGGCAATCCGCAAAACAGACGAGTCGACATTTATATTGTCGCTAAGGGAGTATAATTTCAAGTGCCTAAAGTGAGCTAAAGTGAACTAAAGTGCCTAAAGTGAACTAAAGTGAACTAAAGTGCCTAAAGTGAGCTAAAGTGAACTAAAGTGCCTAAAGTGAGCTAAAGTGAACTAAAGTTAAAAAAACAAATAACTTTAGGCACTTTACACCTTAGGTCACTTTAGGCACTTTTAATTATTTTATATGGCAGAACGCACATTAATTATCATCAAGCCGGACGGTGTGCAGCGACACCTGATTGGTGAGATAATCGGACGATTCGAAAAAAAAGGCCTTAAGCTCGTGGCTGCAAAATTTCTGCAATTGTCTGAAAAGCAGGTCGGTCAAGTCTATGCGGTTCATCGCGAAAAGCCATTTTTTAAGCCAATGGTAAAGTTTCTCTCTTCGGCACCGGTGCTCTTAATGGTCTGGGAGGCTGAGGGCGTTATAGATATGACCCGCAAGATGATGGGTGCAACTTCCGGCTTATACGCTGAACCAGGTTCTATCAGGGGGGACATTAGCTGTTCTGAAAGATACAATCTGATTCACGGCTCGGACAGCCCGGAATCCGCTCAGCAGGAAATCAAGCTGTTTTTTGCGCCAAATGAAATAATCGATTACAAACTGACAAATTCACCCTGGCTTTACGTCAAATCAGCCAGCCCCAAAAAATAACACATTCCTGTTTTGGTGGAACTTTCCGGTACGAGTAGTCTGTAACACGATAAATGGGTGTTGGTAGGATCTATTCGCGAATAGCCACACGGCCACCGATTAAATGACACTAATCATAAAAAGTAAGTGCGCCCAACAGTAAACCATTGTGTAACTGAAGAAGCAAATACCGCTCCTTTACAGTCGCGGCTCTGTTTTCGAGAAACGCATACATTTTTTGTGATTCGTATAAGATGTTACAGAATACGAGGGGGCCACCGGAGGAGCACAGTTTCCGGATGGCTTATTAAAGCTGTATGAGTTCTGCAAAATTGAGGTTAGGCATACTTTGAAAAGAAAAAAATCGCTTCTTGTTTTTTTCTTTTCAAACAGTATGTTCTTGTGTAATAAGTAGTTAGCCGATTATTTAAGAAAATCAAAAAAACAGATTTTCTTAAATAATATATGCCTAACCTCAATTTTGCAGAAGCCTTAAAGCTGTAAATAGGGAGATAAAATCAAAGAATTCCCAGATAATCCTTGATTCAACCGCACACTATTATTACAATCCTTGGTTCGTTCTCAAATGTGATAAACAAACAGCCTTAACCGAAAGGAGGGCAACGATGCAAAAGCTCATGTCAACAATTTCAATACTAAAAGGTTCAATTATTCTTTTTGTTTTATCGTTCTGTGTCTTAGTGCCTCAATCGGTCAGCCGGGCCGAGTCTCTGGCGAGAATCACTGTCGAGGCAGGAGATTACACGCGAATCGATACGCCGGTGACGGCGCGGCTGGATGGTGTGCCGTTAGGCTTTCCGTCAGATGAGATTCACCTGGTGGAGGTGAAGGGTTCGAGGCGAGTCGAGGTTCCGGTGCAGCTCGAAGCGGGCAGTCCGCCGCGATTGTGGTGGGTACTTTCCGGTAAAACAGAAGCAGGCAGCAAACGGACATACGAGCTGGTCAATGGCTCGACAGGCTCACCATCCCTGCCTGCCGGCAGGCAAGGCCGAGCAGAGTCGAGGGAAGGCAGTAAAACGGCGGGGGCTGGTGTCAGTGTAAATCAGAACAATAAGGTCCTGCGGATAGAAAAAGATGGTAAGAAGGTTCTGAGCTATAATCATGCCCTTGTTCCGCCGCCACCAATAGAGGATATGGGAGAAAAGTATAAACAAACCCGCGAGCTGTACAACCGCAGCGGATTTATTCATCCGTTATGGTCGCCGACGGGGTCGGTGCTGACGGACATTCATCCGAAGGACCATTATCACCACTTGGGAATCTGGATGCCGTGGACGAAGACAAAATTCGAGGGCAAGGATGTCGATTTCTGGAATCTCGGCGGAGGCCAGGGGACGGTTCGATTCAAGAGATTTCTTTCGACGACCAGCGGGCCGGTTTACGGTGGATTTCAGGCTGAGCATGAGCACGTTGCATTGCAGACGGCCAGTGGAGAAAAGGTTGTGCTCAAGGAAGTCTGGGATGTTCGTGTTTACAATGTGGGCGGCCCGGGCAAAGGCTACTGGCTTTGGGATTTTGTATCGGCGCAGCGGTGTGTTGCGGATAGTTCGCTTCTTTTAGAGAAGTATCGCTACGGCGGGTTCGGCTTTCGAGGTGCGGCGGAATGGACGGGCGAGAAGGCGGCGTATTTGACCAGTCAGGGCAGGACCCGCAAGGATGGTCATACGACGCGGGCACGGTGGTGTGATACGGCTGGGGTTTCCGATGGGAAATGGAAGGGCGTAACACACTTTAGTCATCCGGAGAACTTCAGACATCCGGAGCCGATGCGGATATGGCCCGAGTTCGAGCAGGAGGTGTTCTTTAACTGGGCGCCGGTACAATTGGATGACTTTGAGCTGAAACCCGGCAAGGACCATATCTATCGCTATCGCTTGTACGTGCACGAAGGAAAAGTCGATGTTGAGAACACCGAACGGCTCTGGAATGACTATTCCCACCCGCCGAAAGTCGAGATTGAGACTGCTGAGTCGAGCGATGCGATTATGCTGTTTGGCGGCACGGACTTTGTGCACTGGACTACCGGAGATGGGAAGGATATAGGATGGAAGCTTGTTGACGGTGCGATGAAGATTGTGCCCAAGAGCGGCAGTATTATGACGAAGCGGGACTTTACTGACTTTAAGATGCACATCGAGTTTACGACTCCGCAAATGCCGCCAAACGTCAGAGGCCAGGGCCGGGGTAACAGCGGCATATATATACAACGCCGCTATGAGCTGCAAATCCTCGATTCTTACGGCCTGGAGCCGAAGAACAATGAATGCGGGTCGCTCTATAAATTCAAAGCGCCGGACAAGAACGTTTGCAGGATGCCGGGCAGGTGGCAGAGCTACGATATTATCTTCCATGCTGCGAGGTTCGATGGCAGCAGGAAAATCAAGAACGCCCGTATAACCGTATGGCATAACGGTGTTTTGATTCATAATGATGCCGAATTAGCGAATAAAACCGGTGCGGGACGCCCTGAAGGGCCGGAGCCAGGCCCCATTCTGCTACAGGAGCACGGCAACGAGGCGTCGTTCCGCAATATCTGGATTGTTCCCTTGTAGTGGTCTGTAACACGATAAATGCGTGGTGGTTACTGGTAGTTGTTCTAAGCCATCCCCAAGCTCGTCCAGTTCCCCGCCTTCGCGGGGACAGGTTTTCGGGACTCGCTTGAGGCTGCCCCACCCGCAATATCTGGATAGTTCCCTTGTAGGGCGAAAAGTAATGGATGTGGTTTTGAATCCGGTATAGAAAAAGAGGTCGAGATACGAAAAGCAGCGGAAGATTTGAATTGCGTATCAACATCTGCCAGTTATAATGTCTTAAGTAGCTTGGCAATAACCAACATAGTGAGTGGTGAGTAGTGAGCCGAATAAGAGAACTAAAGTGACACGTAAGTGTCATTCTGAGCGAAGCGAAGAATCTGGCCAACGAAAAAGAGATTCTTCACTTCGCTGCGCTGCGTTCAGAATGACAGCAAAGCTGTCACTTTAGGCACTTTACTGATAACCAATATTTTCAGGGAAAGATTGTGATTTTTTTAGATAAGGAGATAGACAAATGGCAAGACCTGTAACACTTTTTACCGGGCAGTGGGCGGATTTACCGCTGGAAAAGCTGGCCAAAAAGGCGGCAGACTGGGGTTATGACGGTTTGGAATTGGCTTGCTGGGGCGACCACTTCGAGGTTGACAAGGCCCTGAGCGACCGCAGCTACTGCAAGGCCAAGCGTGCCCTTCTGAAGAAGTACGGCCTTAAAGTGTACGCGATATCGACGCACTTAGTTGGGCAGGCCGTGTGCGACAATATTGACGAGCGTCACAAGGCAATTCTGCCCCCGGATGTCTGGGGCGACGGCGAGCCCGAGGGCGTCCGCAAGCGTGCGGCCCAGAAGGTAATCGACGCTGCCAAGGCCGCGAATAAATTAGGCGTAAAGGTCGTCAATGGATTTACGGGAAGCTCTATCTGGCACATGGTTTATTCGTTCCCGCCGGCCTCGCAAGAGGCGATAGAGGAAGGTTACAAGGACTTCGCAAGGCGGTGGCGGCGCATCCTCGACGCCTTCAAGGCAGAGGGTGTGAAGTTTGCTCTGGAAGTTCACCCGACGGAGATTGCGTTTGATATTGCCTCGGCCGAGCGTGCCATTAAAGCCATCAGAGGGCACAAATCCTTTGGCTTCAACTACGACCCCAGCCATCTCGGCTACCAGGGCGTGGATTACGTTAAGTTTATCCGTACTTTCGGAGACCGTATCTTCCACGCTCACATGAAGGACGTCTGGTGGGGTCACGGAGACGGGACGGTTGGTGTCTTCGGCGGTCATACCGAGTTTGCCGACCCTCGTCGCTACTGGGACTTCCGCTCAATCGGTCACGGCGATATCAACTTCGAGGAAATCATCGTTGCTCTGAACGATATCGGCTACCAGGGGCCGCTTTCGGTTGAGTGGGAAGACAGCCGAATGGACCGTGAACACGGCGCAGCAGAGGCCTGCGAGTTCTTCAAGAAGGCGGACTTCAAGCCGTCGCAGGTCGCCTTCGATGCGGCGTTCGAGAAGAAATAGCAATTGATTAGTTCGTAGTTCTTAGTTCGTAGTTCATCGATGAACTATCAACAACGAACTGTCAACTACAGGAAAGGTTAGTTATGGCTGACAGAAACGGATTGGGCCGGCGTCAGTTCTTAAAGAGAGCAGCCGGCACTACTGCCGGGGTGATAGGGTATCCGTACATTGTTTCCTCGTCGGCTTTGGGCAAGGCGGGCAGCGTAGCGCCGAGCGAACGAATAACTATGGGCTGTATTGGTGTGGGCTGGCAGGGCGGCAGCAATATGAACTCATTTCTTCGCGAAAAAGACTGTCAAATTGTTGCCGTCTGTGACGTTGACAAAAACCATCTACAAGGCGCGGTCAATCGTGTTAATAAGCAATACAAAAACAAAGACTGTGCTGCATACGCAGATTATCGTGAGCTGTTAGCGCGCGATGATATCGACTCAGTATCGCTTGGCCTGCCCGACCATTGGCATGCGATTCCGGCTGTAGAAGCTGCGAGGTCGGGCAAGGACATTTTCGGTGAAAAGCCCCTGTCGCATAATCTAAGGCAAGGCCGAGCTATGTGCGATGCGGTCAAGCGTTACAGCCGGATATGGCAGACGGGTAGCTGGCAGCGGTCACAGGCCAACTTCCGCTTTGCCTGTGAATTGGTCCGTAATGGCCGCATCGGCAGGGTGCATACGGTTGAGGTGGGGTTGCCTTCGGGACATAGCGACTTTGGCAAGACCAAGGGTCAGGAAGGGATTTGTCCGCCGCCCATAGAGCTTGACTATAACTTCTGGCTCGGGCCTGCGCTATACGGGCCTTACTGTCCGGCGCGTGTGCACAAGAACTGGCGGTGGGTCCTGGACCACGGAGGCGGACAGTTGATGGATTGGGTCGGGCACCACGTCGATATCGCCCACTGGGGTCTGGGCATGGACTACGGCGGCCCCTACGAGATTGAAGGCTCCGGGGAATATCCGAAAGACGGATTATGGAACAGCCCGACAAAGTATCGGCTGACGGCGAAATATCCTGACGAGGTTACGATGATTATCGCCGGCGGGCACAGTGACATTCGCGGCGGGACAAAATGGACAGGCAAAGACGGATGGGTCTGGGTCACTCGCGGCAATATAGACGCGCAGCCCAAGAAGCTGCTGGAAGAGAAGCTCGGACCGGATGAGATACACCTGTTTCGTTCGCCGGGACATTGGCGTAACTTCCTCGACTGTGTCAAGAGTCGTGAGACCACGCTAACACCTTGTGAGGTCGCACACCGCTCGGCGACGCCGGGTCACTTAGGACAGATTGCTATGCTATTAGGGCGTAAGATACGCTTTAATCCCAAAACCGAAGAAATACTCGATGACCCGACTGCAACAGGCCTGCTCGGAAAAGCAATGCGCAGCCCGTGGCACCTTTAGAATTTACTATTTATTATTTGAAATTGATTATAATTTGTTAATTGTGAGATTAGGGTTTTTCGTATGAAGGAAAGAGGGATTAATCGGCGTCAATTTATCAAAAGCACAATCGGTACTGCGGCGGTTATAAGTTTTCCGTATGTTGTTCCAGGGTCTGCTCTGGGCCAAGCCGGTAATATTGCGCCGAGTGAGCGGATTACGTTGGGCTTTATCGGTGCGGGCAAACAGAGTAAACATCTGATGCGGTCTTTTCTGAACTCGTCCGGTACACACGTTCTGGCTGCCTGTGACGTTGATAAGCTCAAGCTGGCGCGTGGGCAGAAAATCGTGGAAGACCACTATGCCGAAAAGAGCGGCGGCACATACAAAGGCTGTGACAGCTACGGCGATTTTCGTGAGCTGCTTGCCAGAGATGATATTGACGCCGTGGTGATTTCCACGCCTGACCATTGGCATGCCATTACGGTCATTCAGTCTGCCAAAGCCGGCAAGGATATTTACTGTGAGAAGCCGCTCTCTCAGACTATCGCCGAGGCCAGGGCCATGGTCAATGCGGTAAGGCGTTATGGACGGGTCTTCCAGACCGGCAGCATGCAGCGCTCGGACTGGCATTTCCGGTTAGGGTGCGAGCTGGTCCTCAACGGTTACATAGGCCAGTTACAACACGTAACCGTTGGCGTAGGCGGTCCTCCCCAGGATAAATCACTGCCGGCAGAGCCGGTACCGGATTATCTGGATTGGGACATGTGGGTAGGCCCGGCGTTGTTGAGGCCTTATAACTCGGAGCTTTCGCCGCATCTAAGCTGGGACGGCTTTCCTAATTGGCGCAATCACAGCAGCTTTGGCGGCGGCGGGATGACCGACTGGGGGGCGCATCACTTCGACATCGCCCAGTGGGGTATGGGTATGGACGAGAGCGGCCCGGTTGAAATCATTCCTCCCGACGGTAAAGATTACACGGTGCTTACCTATAAATATGCCAGCGGTGTTACGATGACCCGCGATAAGGCCAACGGAGTTTTGTTCACCGGCACTAAAGGCAAAGTCGAGGTCAATCGTGGACATATCCGCACCTGGCCTGAGGAACTGAAGAACCAGCAAATCGGCCCCAATGAAATACACCTTTACGAGAGCAGGAACCATTATGTTGACTGGCTTGATGCTATCCGCAAACGCAGCAGGCCGATTTGCGACATAGAGACCGGCTGCCGTTCGGTAAGCGTTTGTCATTTAGGCAATATAGCGTACAAGCTTGGCCGGGGGCTGAGGTGGGACCCTGAACATGAGGTGCTTATCGGAGATGCCGGGGCCAGCCGATTGCTTTCGAGGCCAATGCGCAGCCCCTGGCACTTGTAGAAATTTACTATTTATTATTTACTATTGACTATTGAAAATGAGCTGTTGTTTCTGAAATAGATGCTGAAATCCGATAAAATCGGGACTAACAGGCGTGTTGGATAAAAACGAAAGGAATGAAAATGAATAAGATGCGAAAACTGATTGGCATTGCATTTTTGGGGCTGTGGTGTTTGTCATTGCATGTGCATACCTTGCAGGCGGTATCGCCGGCGAAGCTGCGGGAAGTGACGCCGGAAGAAGTGCAAAAAATAGAAAAAGCAATGCCGACAAGGGCGACCGTTAGGACGAGAAGGCCTCGGAAACTGCTGGTTTTCTGGCGGTGTGAAGGATTTTTCCATACATCGATTCCCGTGGTCAACAAAGCGCTCGAGATTATGGGCCAAAAGACCGGGGCATTCGATGTCGTAACCACCGACGATTATTCGGTGTTCACAACCGAGAAGCTAAAGCAGTTTGACGCGGTGTGCCTGAACAATACAACGGGCCTGAAGTTTAATCCCGAAGAGACGCCTGAGCGGTGCAAGGCCCTGATGGATTTCGTCAAAAGCGGAAAAGGCATAGTAGGTGTCCACGCGGCCACGGATAATTT
>JBDRTM010000196.1:0-5341 GCA_043824065.1 Planctomycetota bacterium
TGGTCGGCTTCATAGCTGCGATGACAAGAAAAGGCCTGTCTTTTGCCAATGTTCATCCCGCCCGTCTTCCTATGTGTTTAGCCAGACTAAATACATCCCGTCCCGTCGTTGACGGGCGGGATACAAGCCCGTCATCGACGGGCGGGGTTCATCTGCTTAGATTCATCGGCTTTTATACGCTCGTTCTGACTGTTGTATATTCTGTAATCCCATATAAAACTCCCTGGTGTATGTTAGGGTTCCTGCACGGTATGATTCTGTTGGCCGGCGTCGGGGCTGCGGTGTTAGTGAAGCTGATGCCGAACGTTTTGCCCCGTTCGATAATTCTTTTGCTGTTATTCGGGGGTTCGATACACCTGACCTGGCAGTCTTACCTGAGCAATTACAAGTTTTATGCAGACAGTCTGAACCCTTATGTTTATGCTCATCCGACTACAGAGGTGTTCACCATAGCCGAGAAAATAGAAGAGTATGCAAGTGCTCACGAAGATGGTTACAATATTCCTGTCGATGTCATTTGCCCGCAAGGTGACTATTGGCCTCTGCCCTGGTATCTGCGGTCTTTCAAAGAAATACGCTGGTCGAACGAAGTTGACAATGACACGCCTTCTGCGCCTCTGATTATTGCCTCGCCCGATGTTGAGGCTGCGCTGACCAATAAGCTCTATTCGTTGACCCCTCTTCAAGAGCGTCAAATGTACTTGTATCTGTTTGACAGGCCCTACTATGTGTGGTTACGCCCCACGATTAAGCTGAAGGGTTTTGTTAGAAAAGACCTGTGGGAGCGCCGCCATAAAGGCCCGGACCCCGAGGAGCTAATCAGGAAAGCTTCTGAACAATGAATCAGCCGCAATCGGAAACCTGTTTTGTCCGGAGCGATTGTCAATCCATTCCCGGGATGAAGCGTTTTTGCCATGAGGCGATGGCGACCACATTTGAGGTCGTTGTCGTGTACGAGGACGCGGGCTATGCCCGGCAGGCCGCCGCTGCCGCCTTCGATGAGGTTGACCGGCTTGAAGGCGAGCTTAGCCGATTCATCGAGAACAGTGACATCTCAAGGATTAATAATTTACCTGCTAATCAGCCTTTGCGGCTTGGTTTGGATGCATTCGAATGTTTGCAGCTTAGCTGCCGGATTTATGCCGAAACCAATGGAGCTTTTGATATTACTATCGGCTCTTTGCTGGGTCTTTGGCGTAACGAAGATGGAACGCCGCGCACGCCCTCGCAAGAGGAGCTGAATCTTGCTCGCCGGCATACCGGCACAGGCCTGTTACAATTGGACGAAGATGAGCATACGGTCCGGCTATCGGCCAGCCAGGTCCAGGTTGATCTCGGAGGCATCGGCAAGGGCTACGCCGTTGACCGGGTGGCTGAGCTGCTGCGTGAGTGGAGTATTGACATCGCTCTGATTTCCGGCGGTTACAGTTCGGTATTGGCCCTCAACGCTCCAGCCGGGACAAAAGGCTGGCCTCTGACGTTAAGCAATCCGGACAATCGCAAACAGATTTTAGCCCGCCCTTATTTGCAGTCCCGGGCCTTGAGCGGCTCAGGTCTGCAGAAGGGCCAACATATCATCGACCCCCGAACAGCTCAGCCTGTTAAGAATAAACGTGCCGCCTGGGCTTCAGCCCCTGATGCCGCAACCGCCGATGCACTTTCCACCGCCTTTATGGTTATGGGCCCGGATGAAATCAGGCAATATTGCTCGCGTCACCCGGATATACTGGCCATGATTATGCTGGAAAGCGAAGACAAAGACCCGCAGAAAGACAAGATTTTACACTTCGGCCCAAAATTAGAAAGTGACTAAAGTAAGTGACTAAAGTGACTAAAGTTAAAAGTGCCTAAAATTCAGTAAACTCTATTCTTACAACTTTAGTTCACTTTAGGCACTTTAGCTCACTTTAGGCACTCAAAACTTTAAGCACTTTAGTTCATTTTTTAGCCATAACCCGTCTGATAGTCAGCAGCTCAGAGAGAACGCGCCAGGAGCTGCGAGTCGGCGACAGCCGGCTGTCACGGTCACAGGTCCAGTCGATTGGAAATTCTTTTATCCGGTAGCCCTCTCTTTGGGCCCGCATTATGATTTCTATATCGAATATGAATCCATCGGTAATGCACTCGCCGTACAAGTGCCGTGCGATGTCGCCCCGGTATATTTTAAATCCGCACTGTGTATCGGTGAACTCGGCGGGAATTTTCATGTCGTGAATCACGAACCAGTGGAACATCTTGGAACAGATACGGCGGTATAAACTCTGAGCCTTTTCGATATGGCATCCCCGCATTTTCCTTGAGCCGTGCGCTATATCACACGCTCCGCTTTTTATTAGCTCCAGTCCGCGCAAAGTATCTTCGTATGGTACACAACAGCCGCTGTCGGCAAACATCACGTATTCGCCGCTCGTCTGCTCAATGCCTTTGCGGACGGCGTAGCCTTTGCCGCGATGGTGGCTATAACGCTCGGCTTTTATTTCTATTCCTGCCGGTGGATTGGCAATAGCGTTTTTTACAACTTCGGCGGTGTTGTCTTTACTGCCGTCGTCAACTACTATAATCTGGCCTGTAAAATGATTGTCTTTTAAGAACGCCGTCGCCGCTTCGATGTCCCGGACAATCTTTTTGCTTTCCTCAAATGCTGGAATGACAATTGATAGATCCATCAATGAATTATATCCCACAGTGACGTTTCGTTCCAGTGCCTATGTGTAAATGTTCTTGTTATGCTTTTACAATATCTCTGTCGTTTCCAGCTTTGAAGATGCGATTTGTAGTGATGAATTTTATTTTTGCCAGTAGCTTGCAGGTATGCGTTTTGAAAGCTGTCTCCATGCTGCTTTTGTTTCTCAGCTCGGCACGTGCCTTCTCGAATATCTCCTGCTTCAGTGGACAAGATAGATCCGCATCGCTGACGATACTCAGAAACCGTTCTTTGTGCCGGTCGGTGAAATCCTCTCCTTCTTTGAGCACAAAATAGACCTCATACAGCGCAATAAGGTAAATCACCGCCAATTCCACCGCCAGCCGGTAGTACTTAATATAGTTCACATCTTTTATATACTCCTGAAACATCACAGAGCCATCCTTGTTTTGTTGATATTCTTTGTCTGCCTTCCTATAAGGCCCAACTTTCTGAGATGCTCGCAGTATCAATAGCAGGTTATCAACGGAATTTTCAATGTCTTCTTCTGTTGGACAAGCGCTATAGGTTTCCACAAAACCTCGCTGCAGAAAGTAACGGAACCATTCCTCGGTGTTTCTGGTGGTGGCCCCTCTTACACAATCCGCCCACCTGTTAAAATTCTGCTTAAAAAAGTCGTACTTGGTTCCGCTCTTGTCCTCCAGACGATAGACCTCCTCGTAAAGAAAGTAATCCTGAAAAACCTCACACTCACGGTGTTTTTTGCGGTTTTTACCTTTGCGGTAGTAAGGGCCGGCAACGCTGTTCACTACCGGATGGATGATTTGGTCGGCGGCGATATGCGTCAGGTGGCCGGCAATATAGGCAAGTTTTCTAATGTCATCTTCATAGAGTTTGACTTTGCCCTTTTCTCTTATCACATCGCTGAAAATAATCTCGACCAACTTCAAGGGAAATTCGTTCGGCTTGTGCGAATGCAAATGGTACGACCATGGCGTTACCCCTTTGGCCTGCACGAAGCCTTCTTTAAGCATGTCTTTGACCGAGCTGGACAATTTGGCATAGTAATAAAGGTCAGGCCCCAGGCTGCCTAAGTTCACGTACGCCTCGTAGTTGTTCTTCTTGGACTTTTTGTCCTTCGAATCATTGTTCTTGGACCCGTCCAATATTCTCGCAAAGTCCGCAAGCTCCTCAACTCCCTTTGTTTTCAGTTTCTCAAACGCCTTATGGGCGATGAGCATATGTGTTACGTTCGCCGGCATAGCAGTTTTCCTTTTTCTATACTGATAAATCTTCTGCAAAATCGAGGGTAGGCATACTTTGGAAAGGAAAAATTGTTTTTTAATTTTTTCTTTTCAAACAGTACATTGTTGTGTAATAGACAGTTAGCTAATTATTCAAGAAAATCGAAAACCAGAT
Organism: Planctomycetota bacterium; assembly: GCA_043824065.1. Classification (GTDB taxonomy): domain Bacteria; phylum Planctomycetota; class Phycisphaerae; order Sedimentisphaerales; family Anaerobacaceae; genus NIOZ-UU13. The sequence continues at coordinate 4,064 of JBDRTM010000196.1, forward strand.
TTTCTTAAATAATATATGCCTAACCTCAATTTTGCATAACTCTATATATCGATTATAAGTTCTGCAGAGCTTACGAAAGGACCCAAAAAAACACAAGGTTTTTTCTGCCCTTTGATTCCATTTCTCAGGTCTCCAAACACCTCCACCGGCGATTAGCTTAACAACGGCGAATTGACACTAATAGTCTGTCAAATTTGATTTGATAGCTTGGAAGGGTGAGCACAGCCGAAGGGTCGAGTAATCTATTTGGAAGTCATTGCGAGCTCTCGCAAAGGAAGCCGCTGACCTTTTTTGTATAGGAATGTATATCCTGTCGGACTCTGTTCTTCTAAATTTGACAGTTTGTCAAATAGTTCAGGCTTAATTTCTTTGAGTTTGAGGAAATCCGATTGAGTTTTATACGCACCGCACCAGCATTCGGCTGAACAGCCTAATTGTCGTACCGGATTTTCCGGCAAGTCGGCTGACTCAACGTACCGTTTCACTTGTTTTTTTGTCCACCGGAAAATGGGGCTTACCGACAAACACTTAAAACTTGGATGATACCAGATAGGCAAATATTTAGCTCGTTGATTTGATTCCTGAGCACGAATGCCGTCAACAACAACTTTTTGCCCACGGATTTTAGCCAGAAAATCCTGAATTGGCTTGATTTTTAACTCTCTACAACACCAGCGAAACCGGAAACTTGGTATCCCCCAATCTTCTGCCAAATCGAAAAAATTCTTTTCCGCCCGCACAATTGATAACCTTACATTAAGTTGTCGGCACACTTTTCGAACATATTTTGTTACTTCTGGAAAGCCGACTGTGGTATCAACATGAATAGCCCTCAAATAAACTCCAGCTTCTTCTGCTATTTTCTTTGTGTATACTAACGTTGCTAAACTATCGTTACCCCCGCTTATTAATACAAAACATTTAGCGCCATTCAGAATCTTGCGAAGATCACCTTTATAAACCTTTACTTCTGGTCTAATTTGTTCGGCCTCTTCTTCTTCAAGCCCGCATACTTTTTTTATAGTTCCGTTTCTGTTATGAATAACATAAACCGGCTTTATCGCAGGACCTTTGATCCATCGAGATGTCGCTGTTCCTCTCTCTCCACAAACCGGACAATCAATCCGGACTCCCCTTAGATTATATGGAGACATCAGGCCATGAAGCTTATCAGCCCATTTAGATACGTGATTTGGAATTGTCGCCACTTCAGGCCTTTACTTAGAAAACATTGCTAACTAATGTTGCCTTATATTTCCTATCGGCAGTTCTGTACCT
>JBDRTM010000197.1:0-2474 GCA_043824065.1 Planctomycetota bacterium
GGAACCGATATGTACGAAAGGCGCTGTCCAGAGTGCCAGAAAGGGGCACCGGGGATAAGATATTGGAAGATCACCAAAAAATGAAGTCATTCAAACTCAGAGGGGGAAAGAAACAGAGCTGTATCCATCATGCCAAAACGAAAACGAAAACTAACTGCAGCGGAAAAGAAGCGCCGACGGAAAGAGTACATGACTATTTTCATCAATGGAAAACAGAAACGAGTCAAGCGACCACCGACCATCGACGGCATGGATGTGGACGAGTTTATTCGAAGGAACGCAGATCCCATCTGGTTGCATCAAAATGAGATGTGGGAGTATATGATCGATGAAGATGAATCATGAGCTCCCAAAATGGCAGTGCATTGGACAGCCAGGGCCGTGCCGTTTTGGGGATATTTTCAGAATCAACCTTCTGTATTTTCAACGAGTTTAGTGGAAGCCCTGGCTGCCACTGACCGCCGGCGTTCGGTGACTGTTCATGAAAATAGACGAAGATCTATGGAGTCAAAAGCAATATGGGGTTTTGGCAGAGTTTGTTCACCATCTTACTTATTATAGGGTGTTGAGTCGCTTTTATAATGAGATACAGAATAAAAGCGAGTTTTGGACCTACACTATCGATTCCCACTTATTAATAGCCATCATCGATTGGTGCATGGTTTTCGGCACTGACTCCAATGAAATTCATTGGAAAAAGGTTGTACTTGATGAGCAATATCGTCGAAATTTCAGATCCCATCTTCGGAAATTTGCCAATCTTTCCAAGAATGAAATGGATAAATTTTGGTCTAGCATGACTAAATTTAGAAATGAATATGCTGTTCATAAAACTGCTGCAAGACATTACCCTGACGTACCATACATGGATACAGCTTTAATCATTGTGACAAGCTATGACGACTGGTTTCGTTTGAAAGTTGATGCCTCTTTCGAAGAACCAGCATTAAGAGATCGATACGAAAGGCTTCTGCGAACCTCAGAGAGATTTTTTAAACAGCTTATTATGAATGGACCAACGATAAATGATGAATATGAGGGTAGACCACCGAGAAACCCTTAGTGATTTTACAAAAGAAATAACGCAACAAAGCACCGAACATCACAATTGAGAGGGACTTTTTAAAGCTACGCTCGTTCCTCGCTCCGCATTAAAAAGCCCCTCATTGTGGGGTTATGCATTCAAATTCCGACGGAGACATATAATGGCTATGCTGCCCATTGAAGTGATTGAACTTGGAAACGTTTCAAGAAAGGACGTTGCGAGGGCCATTACCCTCGTTAATTCAAGACAAACTGAGTTTCAGTTCATTCATCTTTCTCATGAGCAAGCTTCCGACCTCCGGCAGCACGTCTACCGGAGGCAAAATGCCGAAACCTTTCTCGAAACGATGGCATTATTTCGCACAAAAATACGTGGCTACCATCCCTTCATAATCGCGTTTGTGGATGCCCCGATGGATGGCACCGATTTCACCAACTTGTTTGGCGAACACCGCGCCGAAAGCGGATTAGCCGTCGCAACAGTTGCGAATGTCGCCGACGTAATCGTCCCGGGCGATCGTATGGTCGCATACGTCATCTACTACCTGGCACGGTACGCATTAAGTTTTGTGTGCCCGGATCACAGGAATCACGATGATAACCGGCATTGCGTGTTCGACAGAAAGATAGAGAAACGTCATTTACTTGATAGTATGACGGCACGTCCGCTTTGCGATCACTGCCGCCAAGCCCTTCTATCCGGAAATTCTCCTTTGGCCCCACGGCAGCTTGAGGCTCTTGACCCTCTGTTTGCGTTAGCTGGAGAGCTTTTGTCAACCAAAACACCCGAGAAAGGGTCTCTCCCCACGGCTTTCATCGGATCTTCAACCGAAGGCTTACGATTTGCCAATGAACTGCAATTTCTCCTCAGGCATGATCTTGACGCTGTCGTTTGGAATCGAGGCACAGTTTTCGGTCTCGGAGATGCAACCCTTGAAGCTCTTGAGAAGGCTGTCTTGGGGTACAACTTCGGTATTTTCGTTTTCACGCCCGACGATAAGCTTTATGGGCGAGGGGAGACCAAGCCGGTTGCGCGTGATAACGTTCTCTTTGAACTTGGCCTGTTTATGGGAAAACTGACTCGGCACCGGGCGTTTGTCGTTCATCCGGGAAAGAATTCGATTGCACTCCCCAGTGATTTGCACGGAATAACAACGGCAGCTTATGATCCGGAACAAGGCGATCTTTCCGTGGCACTTGGCCCTGTGTGTGAGAGCATACGCAATGGTATTCGGCGAATGGAAGACGGGTGACCCTATCATCGCATAACATCGCAGCGGAGCCGACACCCTACAGCTTACGCTCGTTCCTCGCTTCAGCTTCCGGGCGCGGCTCACTGCGGGCGTTATATTTAAGAAACCATGTCTGATTACACTATTTTCAAATTTCGGTCGATCAACAAGAACTTTTTAAAGTCTCTTGTTGATAGT
>JBDRTM010000198.1:0-3885 GCA_043824065.1 Planctomycetota bacterium
GGTCCGAAGCAGATGGCCGCAAGTATTTTCGCCCGAACCGGCCAGCCTATAATAACCCCCGGCTCAATGGGCACCGCAAGTTTTCTGCTTGTCGGAACGGGTGATTCCGAGGAGTCTTTGAGCTCGGTCAACCACGGTGCAGGCAGAGTGATGAGCCGCACCGCCGCTCGTGGAAAGGCCCGTAAAGGCAGGATTATTACGCCGGCTTTGATTAGCGATGAGCAGTTCAAACGGAGTATGGAGGGCATAAAACTCATTACCGGCAATAAAAGCAAAATAAAAGAGGAAGCACCGGACGCCTACAAGGACATCGATGAGGTCGTCCGAATTGTCGTCGAATGCGGCTGGGCAAAAGCCGTCGCCAGAATGGTCCCTTTAGCCGTCTTAAAGGGCTGAGAGGTTTCGTCTGGCCCATTTTCCCGTAAAATGCTTTTCCTGTGCGATTGTTTTTTAGCAGTCTTTAAATCTTCTCATCCATTGGGGCCGGTCCTCAGCTCTTGCGGCGGCTGCGCGGAGCCATTTGCATCTCCCAAGGCTTTGATGAGGGGTTGGACTGCGGGTGTGAGGGGAATCGGCAGAAGGCACTTGCTTCAATCAAATTTATCTTGGTTAGATGACAGTTTCTTCATGGACTTTTCAACTATGTCTTTAGGATAATCAAGATATTCCAATAATCTAATAGCATTACTGGTAGAAGTAATACCCTCCCTGAGCTTGAAATCGAATTTCAAGCCTTGGTCATCAACGTCATCCGTGAAGTGGTAGCGGTTGAAGGAGGTATTTCTCCACAGAGCAGGGCGGTGACTCCATTTCCCTTTTGCTTTCCCATACGGAGAAGCCTTATCTGGATCTGTTCTCTAATTTCTTTATTAGTTTGAAAGAGCCGAATGATTTCTTTTCTCTTCTTTAGTATTTTGTCAGATAACAATGGCGTCCTGAGAATGTTATAAAGGATACATTCTCCCGGGTTAGTCATAGTTCTTTCAATCTTGGAATAAAGGTCATTCATGTTCAGATCAGACCAAGTTTGGTCGTCAATGAAAATATCGTTATTATCGTGCTGCGAGGTGGAATATCTATAGAAAGTCTCTATTTCTGAAAAGTTTCTATTCTTGACTTTCTCCTTTCCCCATTCTTCTCTTATCTGGCAGAGCAGCTTTTGAAGAATATTCTTTTGATAGATTCTGATATTTAAGATTATTACAAGGACGTTTATTTTCTGCATTTTAGTAGTCCTTAAACTTTCTCATCCATTGGGGCCAGTCTGCGGCTGCTGCTCCGCCGGCTTTGGTCCAGGTCCCTGATGTGTCGAACCGGCGATGCCATTTCAACGTCCACAATTCTTTGAGTCCGACCTTTCTGACAGCGAAATTTAAAAAGACCATATTCGTCGGCCCGTTGTGTCCAGGCTGTGATAAGATTTGCCGGTTTGGAGTCGGGATTGGTGCTGGACATTTATTGTCTGATGTCTTATGCTAATACAAAAAGAAATTGGGTGGTTTTTGCAGCTGAATGATTTCGCAATTGTTTTTCGGAAGGTGAAAATGGCTAAACGCCTTGTTGTTCTTATAGCTTCGCTGATGGTATTGGTCTTTATTGCCGGTTGCTATATCAAACCTGATGAAATCATTCCTGAGAAGGCCTGCCCTGAGCGTAGCCGAAGGGTTGAATCTTTAGAGCCTGAACCCAATGATGTCGAGCTGGCCAGCGTCGAGCCTGAGCAGCCTGGAGTCGAGCCAAATGAGATTGTGCCTGCTGAGCCAGAGCCTAATGAGACCAAACCGAAACCGGTCATTGTTGAGCCTAACAATGTCGAGACTGCTCGGGTCGAGCCTAATGACCTGAAGCTTAAGCCAGTTGTATCTTTTCACGACAAATTTGCCGGGCTCCTGAAGAACAACGTCGATGATAAGGGAATGGTTGACTATAAAACACTCAGGCGAAAAAGGCTCGAGCTAAAAGCTCTCCTGCAGGAATTTGATAACCTTGACCCAAATGAATATAGAACCTGGCCCAAAGAGGACAAAATCGCCTTCTGGCTGAACGCATACAACATACAGATGCTGAATATAATTACAGAAAATTATCCCATCAAATCGTCAAGGTTTTTGCGTCTTTATCCAGGCTGGGGCCCTAACAGTATCCTGCACATCAAGGGAATATGGACGAATTACAAATTTCTTGTGATGGATGAGGAGTTTACACTTTCGGAGATTGACAGGCGGTTTTTCCGTAAAGAATTTAACGACCCCAGAATATTTTTTGCCATATCCAGGGCCAGTCTGTCGGGTCCGCCGCTGCCCAACGGGCCGTATTACGGGTATAAGCTCAACGAGCAGTTAGACGACCAGGCCAGGCGGTTTCTATCCGGCCCGCTGGCGTTCAGGACAGATAGAGAAAAACAGAGAGTTTATTTATCTTCCCTTTTTCAATCATCCTCGTATGGCAAAGAGTTTATTAGTAAGTTCGCCATAGATAAAAAGTTCAAAGACCAGGAGCCGACAACTCGGGCCGTCTTGAATTTTATTACCAATTACGTTCCTGACGATAAGGTATCTTTCCTTGAAATAGGAAAATATTCTGTTAAATTTATGAAATATGATTGGACGATAAATGACGGTTCATAGTTTGTAAACTATGTAAATGGTGAGTAGTGAGTGGTGAGTGGTGAGTAGTGAGTATTCAGAACACCAATTAACCAATTAACCAATTAACCACTCACCAATTAACCAATTGAAAGGACAAATTACAAATGGCAAAAAAATCAACTCACAGCAATCCTCATCTTGATACCAGCGAGTACCTTTTCACCAGCGAGTCCGTAACGATGGGACACCCTGACAAAGTGGCCGACCATATATCCGATTCAGTTCTTGACGCGATGCTCGCACAGGACCCAAGAAGCCGGGTGGCCTGTGAAACATTAGTAACGACCGGCCTGGTCGTTGTCGCCGGCGAAATCACCACAAGAGCATATGTTGACATCCCGGGCGTGGTCAGAAAGACAATCAAAAAAATCGGCTACGACGACCCAGCAATAGGTTTCGATGGTGATGACTGCGCCGTAATTGTTTCAATTGACAATCAAAGCCCTGACATCTCACGTGGCGTAACCGAAGGTACCGGCCTGCACAAAGAACAGGGAGCGGGCGACCAGGGCCTGATGTTCGGCTTCGCCTGCAAAGAGACGCCCGCACTTATGCCGATGCCGATTCAACTTGCACATGCCCTGACAACGCGACTGGAAAAAATGCGTCAGAATAAGAAACTGCCCTGGCTGCGGCCCGACGGTAAAAGTCAGGTGACAGTCGAATATGAAGCCTGTCCCGAGCAAAGTCGAGGGAACAGCAAACCCCGGCGCATCCACACGGTCGTGGTATCCACTCAGCACGCCCCGACAATTGCTTACCGGCAGTTGCGAAAACAAATCATCGAAAAAGTCATCATGCCGGTTCTGCCAAAACGCCTCGTTGACAAAGGCACTATATTCCACATCAATCCTACCGGCCGATTTGTCGTAGGCGGTCCCAAAGGTGACTGCGGCCTTACCGGTAGAAAAATTATCGTCGATACGTACGGCGGAAGAGGCAGCCACGGCGGCGGTGCCTTTAGCGGAAAAGACCCCACAAAGGTTGACAGATCCGCGAGCTATATGGCCCGGTACATTGCCAAGAATGTGGTCGCAGCAGGCCTGGCCGACGCTTGCGAACTGCAATTATCTTATGCCATCGGGGTAGCTGAGCCGGTCTCGGTCCTTGTAGATACCGAAGGAACCGGAAAAATCAGCGAGCGGAAGTTGAGCCAAATCATAAGAAAGCTTTTTCCCTTGACCCCGAAGGCAATGATTAGACACCTAAAACTCGCTCGTCCAATCTTTGCCGAGAC
>JBDRTM010000199.1:0-13958 GCA_043824065.1 Planctomycetota bacterium
TCACCAATTAACCAATTAACCAAAGAGCAGAAAGGTGATAGAACAATGAAACGAACAAATCAACTCAACAGGCGTGAATTCTTAGCTGCCGCTGGTGCGGCGGTGAGCGTGCCGTATTTAATTCCCTCCGGCGTGCTGGCGGCGCCGGGCAGAGGCGGTGCAAACGAACGGTTGACGATAGCCCATATCGGCGTCGGTGGTATGGGCGGATACCATTTACGCGATATGGTAGAAAGACGCGACAGAGGCGAGGTGAACATAGCGGCGGTCTGCGACGCGGATGAAAAGCGGCTTGCCGACGCGTTGAAAACAGCCGGTCCGGGCGTCGATGCGTATCGCGACTACCGTTATATTCTCGAACGCAAAGACATTGACGCTGTTGTTATCAGCACGCCGGACCACTGGCAGGGGGTACAGATGGTCCATGCGGCTGAATGCGGCAAGCACGTTTATGTTGAGAAGCCCGCCTGCTGCACCATCGAGGAAGGCAAGGCGATGGTCGCCGCTGCAAAGAAGAACAAGGTGTCTGTCCAGGTCGGCTCCCAGGGCCGTTCCCAGCCGGAGGCCTATTTGGCGCATCGGTACTTAGTCAATGGCAATATCGGCCACATCAGCCGGGTTGACTGTTTCCATTATCCCAGCCCGGAGGATAATAACCCTGTACCGGACAGTGATCCGCCGCCTGAGCTGGACTGGGATATGTGGCTGGGTCCTTTGCGCTGGCGGCCGTATAACCAGAGATACTGTCACGGTGTCTTCCGCTGGTTACTGGAATCCGGCGGCGGCCAGATTCGTGACCGTGGTGCGCACGTCATGAGCTGTGCTATGTGGTGGATGGGCGCCGACGGCACCGGTCCAGTGACTATTGAGGCGACCGGCACCCCGCCGAAGAAAGGTCTTTGGGACAGCGCCGTGCTTATGGAAGCGACCTATACGTTCAAGAATCCGGACTGGATATTGACGTGGACTCAGATGCCCCGCGAGAAGTTACCTTCTGCTGAGGAAAGGACAGGCAAAGAGCCCGGCGGCAAAATCAGCCGGCCCGGTTACGGCGCGATTTATCGCGGCGACAAGGGCGAGTTCATCCACTGGGGCGGCGACGGCGGCACCTGGGCCGAGAGAAAAGCCCGTGAGTGGAAGCCGCCGGCCGGCGCCAGGGATGTGTATAAGAGTCCGGGCCATAAAGAAGACTGGTTCAAGGGCATCAAGACCGGGGCCAAGACGATTATGAACATTGAAGCAGCGGTGGGTGTGGCCAACTTGTGCGTTTTGGGTAATCTTTCCTATATTCTTGGTCGCAAGCTCGAGTGGGACCAGGCCAAGCAGGAGATAGTCGGTGACGAGCAGGCGCGGCGAATGATGTATCGGCCACAGCGCCACCCGTATCATTTGTAGGAGTTCGTCGAATAAAACCGAATATGGAAATTCGAGAAAATTAGAAAGTGCCTAAAGTGCCTAAAGTGCCTAAAGTGAGCTAAAGTGACACTTACGTGTCATCCCTTCGGCAAGCTCAGGACAAGCTCTGAGGCCAAGCCGAAGGATCTGGCCAACAAAAAAAGAGATTCTTCCCCTTCGACTCCGCTCAGGGCTAAAGGCTCTTTTCGCTCAGAATGACAGCTTTGCTGTCACTTTAGCTCACTTTAAAACTTGGTACTAAATATGCCCTCGATGCAGAGACATGCTGTTAGAAAGTTTGACCCAGCAGCGCCGGGTTCTGATAGAAACCCGCCGATGGCGGGTCCGGAAACCTATTCCCTGGGGCAAAACCTTAAGGGCTTTCTGGATTATCTGACTTTCGAGGCGGGTCTGGCCAAGAACACTGTTTTGGCTTACGGTCGTGACCTGAGAAGCTTTCTGAAATACTGTAAATCCAACAACACCAACAAAATACGGCAAATAAAGCCGGCCCTTATTCAAAACTATCTGCGAATCCTCACTGAGGAGCAAAAAAGCGAAAGCTCGATTAAGCGTTCTCTGGTGGCGATAAGAATGTTCCTGCGGTTCGGCAAGCTTACCGGCCTTGTCGAAGACGACCTGACCTCAATGCTTGAAAGCCCGAAGGTCTGGCAGAAGCTGCCTTGTGTTTGCAGCAAACAACAGGTTCTTGAGCTTCTGAATGCACCGTGTCCGGATGAGCCTTTTTACCTTCGTGATAAGGCGATGCTTGAATTGCTCTATGCGACCGGGGTACGCGCCAGCGAGATAGCGGGGCTGAAAACCACCGACTTGAACCTTAATATCGGCTACCTGCGCTGTCTTGGCAAAGGCAACAGAGAGCGCGTGGTCCCAATCGGCAAAGCTGCCATCTTGGCGATAAATGAATATCTGACAAACCTGCGTCCGAGGCTGGCTGGTAGGGGCAGGCCTATGAGCCTGCCCAGGGCAACCACATTGGGTTGCCCCTACAGCAGCGATTTTCTTTTGCTATCTCGAACAGGTCGGCCTATGAGCCGTATTGAGATTTGGAGATTGGTCAAGAAATATGCGATTCGGGCAGGTATGCCCAGAAATTTAACTGTGCACACATTGAGACATTGCTTCGCAACGCATCTGTTGGCTGGTGGTGCCGATTTGCGAAGCCTCCAGGAGATGCTCGGTCATGTGGACATAGCCACTACGCAGATTTATACGCACGTTGACCAGGAAAGATTAAGAAAAATTCACCGAAAATACCATCCGAGACCGTGATTGTTGATTGGTGAGTAGTTAATTGGTGAGTGGTTAATTGGTGAGTGGTGAGTGCGTCGAGTTCTATTGAAAAATTAACCGTTTAACAAATTAACCAATTGACTTGGTTGTAGTTTGTAGGTTATTATATGGTAACGAAGTTGATAGGCAGGGACCCCGCAAGGCGGGAACCCAGCAGTTTCCTCAAGGTCATCCGAATGAGCACGAAGAGGTTATATCTGATAATATTAATGTTGGCGATAGGATGCCAGCAAGCTGGTATTGGAACAAATACCCCGGCCTTTGCGGCTAATGCAGCAAATGGAGCGTCTGCAAAGGCCAAACCTGACGAGCAATGGGACATCAACAAGAATGCCCTTCTTGAAGGCCCAAGCGAAGAGATCCGCATAAAAGCGGCAACTTTTATGTTGGGTAGTGAAAATCCCTTAGCCAGAAAGATTCTCATTGACGCTCTAGTACAAACTAAAAACAGTGCTGCACGTATGGCTGTCTGTAAGGCATTGTTTCAAACCAGGTCATCAGAGACAGAAATAAAAAACAAGGAAGATTTTATCCAGCCGTTGTTAGGTGTTTTTGCCACTGAGATTGCTGAGGAAGCCCAATTGGCTGCGGATGCAACGTTGATTTTTGAGTATGAGAAAATCGGGGAATCGCTCGAAAATATAACAACAGATGCCTCAAAGCCGGTCAAGACGAGATTAAATGCCATCCAGGCATTGAAACGTCAGCCGGATATGGAGGCAACTATAAGACTTATAAGGCTGGTTGACGACCCTAATAAACAAGTGGCTGCCGAGGCAGAAGATGCGTTGCATTCTCTGGGCATACCGGTCGGCGAAAACTACTGGACGCGTGAGCAAAATATCATTGAGCTGCGGAGCAAAGGAAAAGACGTATTCCTGCGGGACTGGCTGATTCACCAGGAAGCGCTGCTGCGCGAGATGAGAACCAAGTTGAACTCGTGGCAAAAGAGGTATCTAACAGAGTTGAGCAAAAGATACGACGGTATCAATGATGATACGGCCAGAGGTAAGTTTTTGGCTGAGCATTTGGGCAGCTCAGAAGCGATAACCAAATTATGGGCGCTTGAAAAGGTCCACCAATGGCGGGTAGCGTCAGGAACTTCAAAATTGCCGACAGATGAGCTTGAACCTATTTTGGTGAATTTGATTTCGGACCCGGACAGAGATGTTCGTTTAAAGACAGCCGGACTGTCGTCTTTGAGGGTGATGAATTCTGCTCAACAGCTATTAACCCAGCTTGAATCCGAGCCTGACGAGCAGGTCAAAGTCGAATTATTGGATGCGCTCGGAGGGGCGTGCTCCTTTGCCCTTTTACCTTCTTCACCGGTCAATATTTCACCGGAAATAAGAAAACAGGCCCTGGAATTGGCGGCGAAGTACCTTTCTGAAGAGGATGCGGGAAAAGCTCGAAAGGGAGCGGAAGTTATAAGAAAGCTGCTTGAGCCGGAAGGATTAAAACCGGAAGAGCTCGACGTGTATCTTGGTTTGCTTGTCAAAAGATATAACCAACAAAAGAAAAAGCCTGACGGAGCACTACGAGGAGAGCTGCTCAGCGCGATGGCCGGCTTATGCACACAGGGCAGTGCCTCCAAGGCCAAGGCAGCTACGCTTTTTGGGCCGTTATTTATAGAAGCTCTACGTGACGAAACAGCTTTTGTCCGGGAAACAGCAGTGGATGGGCTTATCTATATCGACAAAACAAGCGCATTGAAAAGATTGAGAAAAGATTTTGTCAATGACCGCAGCGAGATACTAAGGAAAAAACTGATAGACCTTGCCGGTGGAGTCGGTGGCAAAGAAGATTTGACCTGGCTGGCAGAAAAAATAGGTTCGAACTCCGAAAGTGGGCCGGCCTGGCAGGCGATGCTTAAGATATTCGATGGCTCCGATTCCGCCATTCTGAACGAATGGATGGACAAATTCACCTCGCAAAATAGCAAAATCAAATTATCTGATGAACAGAAAATTGCTTTTCTTAAGAAAGCGGAGGTAAAGGCTGCCGGCGAAAACAGAACAGAAATGCGCAACGATGTTAGTGAGAATTTGGCTGAGCTTTATAAAAGAATAGGTCAGTTTGAACGAGCGGCTGATTATTTCGAGAGGTTATACAAAGCTGCTCTGACCGCCAAGGAAAGAGAGGCAATCCTGCCTAATTTATTGGATGCGTACTTGAGGGGGTCAAAAGTGGACCTTGCAGCCGAATTGGTGGGAACATGCTTAGCGAAGGAAGATTTGAGTCCCGGGAGCGCTGTTCTGGTCTCAATTGACAATTATCTAAGCAAACCGCCCCCCGGAGCCGATCCCGGCGCAGTCTTAAAAACACTGAGCGGAGTAAAGCTTTCCGGGGCCAGGCCGAAGTGGCAAGAATGGCTCAAAAACCAGACAGAGCGTCTTGGTAAAGGCAAAGTGGTGGAAAAACCTGCAGAAGCCGTCAAGCCCAAAGAGGAATAGGTAATTATTCCGCATTTATACTGATTCAGTCCGAAGGACTCCGCCGTAAAGCGTCCCCAAGCGGACTTACGGAGAACGGAGCGTAGCGAAGTGAAGAATCTCCTCTTCGTTGGCCAGATTCTTCGGCCCTTCGGCTTCGCTCAGGGCAAGCTTTTTTTCGCCTCAGAATGACAAAGGATAAAGGATTATTCGGATAGTCTCTAAGACGACGAGTAAGTTAATATTCGAGTTTGCTGGTTAAATTGTTGCTGCCCTGTAGTCGGCCAATTTGGCGATAGGTGCAGGTGTTTGTGCGTTGTTGCGGTGGGACGGGAGCCGCTTGGGTATAATTTCTTACAAAAAAGGAAAAAAAACAATTTTTTCGTATTTTTCTTGTTTTTTATGGTTGCATTCTTAGGTTTATTTCGATAGATTACTAAGTTTACATAAAAAAGCTATTGAAGAGTTATGGATTCCTGCGCTATCAGTGTATATAAATTGAGCAGGGACAAAGGGATATTGTTTTTATTTTTCGGTTTTTTGGCCGGCCAAGACGTTGTTTCTTACCCGGTCCACCGCACCAAGAAGCCGACGGGCTGTCGGTTGCTGCTGTAGCTCAGTGGTAGAGCGCGTCCTTGGTAAGGACGAGGTCATGGGTTCAAGCCCCATCAGCAGCTAAATGCAAGCGGGTCAAGCCGGGGCAGCTTGTCCAGCGTCAAGACGGTGTGAGCCTCGCAGCTCTGCTGCAGGGTAAGTTAAGGCTGTTTTGGTGTGGGAGAAGCAGGGACCCTGGCTGTGAATTGATTATAAGCATAGTGAAAACAGTTTTTTGGGAAATCAGATAGGGAATAAATATTAACCCTGTACATTGGAGGTTTATATTAAGATGGCTAAGGCAGTATTTGAACGGACGAAACCACATATCAATGTTGGCACTATCGGTCATATTGACCACGGCAAAACGACGTTGACGGCTGCAATCACAATGCGATTGGCACATAAAGCCGGTGGCGGTAATATCAAGAGGTTTGAAGACATCGACAATGCCCCGGAAGAAAAGGAGCGCGGCGTTACAATAAATACTGCTCACGTAGAGTATGAGACGGAAAAGCGCCATTACGCTCACGTTGATTGTCCGGGACACGCCGACTATATCAAGAATATGATTACCGGAGCAGCCCAGATGGACGGGGCTATTCTGGTAGTGGCGGCAGGCGACGGCCCGATGCCCCAGACTCGTGAGCATATCCTGCTTGCCCGTCAGGTTAATGTGCCCAGGATTGTGGTTTTCATGAACAAAGTGGACCAGGTTGACGACCCTGAACTGATTGAATTGGTCGATCTGGAGATAAGAGACCTGCTGAACAAGTATGAATTCCCCGGCGACGATATTCCTATTATTCAGGGGTCGGCTTTAGCTGCGATGGAATGTGAAGGTAAGGATGACGAGGCCTGCAAGTGCATCGATGAGCTGATGGTTGCGGTTGACGATTATTTTCCAATTCCCGAGCGTGAAGTTGACAAGCCGTTTCTTATGCCGGTGGAGGACGTTTTCAGCATTAAAGGCCGTGGTACGGTCGGTACAGGCAGGATTGAGCGTGGTATGGTGCACACCGGCGAGGAGATTGAAATCGTCGGGCTTGCCAAGGAGACTCGCAAGACGGTTGTTACCGGCGTTGAAATGTTTAACAAGACGCTCAATGAAGGCCAGGCCGGCGATAACATCGGCGTGCTTTTGCGGGGCGTTGAAAAGAAGGATTTAGAGCGGGGACAGGTCGTTGCGGCACCCGGCAGTATTACTCCGCATACCAAGTTTCATGCTGAAGTTTATGTTTTATCTAAAGAAGAGGGTGGTCGTCATACGCCGTTCTTCGCGGGCTACAGGCCGCAATTTTATTTCAGAACAACGGATGTTACCGGTTCTGTTCATGCGTTAATGAGCAGGGAAGGCAAGAGTGCAGAGATGTGTATGCCGGGAGACAATATAGCGATGGAGGTGGAGATTATTTCGCCAATTGCTATGGAGGAAGGCCTTCGTTTTGCTATTCGTGAGGGAGGTAAGACGGTCGGTGCCGGTGTGGTAATTAAGATTATTGAATGAACATCTCTGGGTAACTTCCCTGGTAGCTGCGGGCGTCAACAACCAGGGCGCTGCGACCGGCAAAGTGTATCCGGACAGGCATCTGCGGAAAAATCGGATGTTTCTTAATTAAGTGTGCCTGTCTGTTGTGGATGAACCTTATGGCTAAAAAGAAGAGCAAAAGGGAGTATGTCTGGCTTGAGTGCAGCCAGTGCAAAGATAGAAACTATCGAACAAGTGTTAGTGTAGCAGAAGGTACGCCGAAATTGAATCTAAAGAAATTCTGTAAGAGGGAACGTAAGCATACTGCTCATAAGATACGGCGCAAGTAAATGGTTATTGAAAGACGCGTATTTCGGTGTTTCAGACAATAGTAAATAATTAATGAGAAATAATCAATAATCGAAAGTCAATTGAACAGGCCAGTAGCTCAATTGGCAGAGCGTCGGTCTCCAAAACCGAAGGTTGGGGGTTCGATTCCCTCCTGGCCTGCTTTGAATTGTGGGACGTAGAGCGAGATAAGATAGTGGTAATCTTGCTTGTGTTTGGCGGATACGAGGTCAATTATGATTTTTGGTATTTATAAGCGTGGTCAGGGCAAATATACAAGGCTCTGTAGTGCTTTTGCCGCAGCGATAATTGCCGGTTTGGGCTGTTGGCAGCTTTACAGTAAATTAGAGGCTGTCGAATGGGGACTAAGCCGTAAGGCGGCATTGTGGGTTGCAACTATGGTGCCTGCCGGTATGTTTGTTGTTTTTGCCCTTTTGATTTCGTGGCTGATCAATAAATCTTCCGTTGCAGATTTTATGATAGCTGCTGAGGGCGAAATGAAAAAGGTTAGCTGGTCAAGCAAACAGGAAATAGCAGTTTCGACGTTTATCGTTATAGTGGTTGTGGTTTTTATGGCTATACTTCTTGGAACCACGGATATCGGCTTTAGAACGTTCTTTACGTGGCTCCTGGGGTAATATGGGTCAAGACTTTTGCAAAATCGAGATTGTATCTCGAATCAGATACGAAACAGGGTGTTAAGATGCAGTGGTACGTTTTACGAGTTGCGGCCAATAAGGAAGTGCAGGTCAAGGAAGCCCTTTCTCAGAAGGTCGAAAGAGAGGATTTGGTAGATATTATTGGCAGGATAGAGGTTCCTGTTGAGCGGATTAAGCGTATCCGGGGCAACAGGCAGACGGTTCATAAGCGCAAACTGTATCCCGGCTATGTTTTTATGGAGATGGAGTCAACCGAAGATAAGCGTGTTCCAGAAAAGGCCTGGTTCATGATCAAGGGGACCGCGGGTGTAGGAGATTTTATCGGTACGGATGGAATTCCGACGCCGATGCGGGATACGGATGTGGCGAAGATGCTTTTAGAGGCGGAAAAGCCGGAGGAGGCGCCGAGCATCAAAGTCGAGTTTAAAAAAGGTGATATGATTAAAATTCGAGAGGGAAACTTTGAGAACTGTGAAGGTGTCGTCGATTCGATTGATGCCGAGCGCGGCAGAGTGGAGGTAATTGTTACGATATTCGGTCGGCCCACGCCGCTGGATATAGAGTATTGGCAGATAGAGAAATTGTAAAGTGCCTAAAGTGAGCTAAAGTTGCCCAGTTGTAGAAGCTTGTTTGTCGGTGTCGAAGCTGGTATCGAAACTGGAGGCTGGAAGCCCGAGCCTCGAGTTTCCAGGGCGAGCATCAATACGAGCATCGACAACCTTAAACGAAATTGGTTATTGGATACGAGCATCGACAACCTTAAACGAAAATTGCACTTTAGGTACTTCAAACTTACCTATGGCACGAGTCCCTAAGGGACGAGTTAGCTCGCTGCAATACGAGAGATGAGATTATGGCCAAAGAGATAGCAGTAAAGATTAAATTGCAGGCGCCGGGCGGACAGGCGACGCCGGCCCCACCGATAGGTCCTGCTTTGGGTCAGAATGGCGTTAACATAGGTCAGTTCGTTTCTCAGTTCAATGAGCGAACAAAAGGACTCAACGGAACAATCGTGCCGGTTGTGATAACGGTTTTTCGAGACAAAAGTTTTACGTTTGAGGTCAAAAGCCCTCCGGCGGCGGTCCTGCTGAAACAGGCGGCTGAAATTGCAAAGGGCAGCGGCGTTCCGAATAAAGATAAGGTCGGCAAAATCAGTGCCGTGCAACTGCGTAAAATCACTGAGACCAAGTTCAAGGATTTGAACGCATACGACATAGAACAGGCCGAGAAGATTATCAGAGGTACCGCCCAAAGTATGGGCGTGGAGGTAATTGATTAGTAATTAAAAGGTTCTGCAAAATCTCAGCCGATTATTAACGAAGTGTGTGCAGTATGAGATATGAACAATGCGAGTTAAAAGCAAAAGATACAAGAAAGAATCGGAACAGTTAAGCAAAGAGAGCCTTAGTCTGACTGAGGCGGTCGAGAAGGTCAAATCGTTCAAGTCGGTGAAATTCGACCAGAGTATAGAATGTGTGCTGCATTTAGGCATTGATCCGAAGCAGGCCGACCAGTTAGTTAGAGGCTCAATATCTTTGCCTCACGGGATAGGCAAGCAGAAAAAAGTCATCGCTTTCTGCGAGGATTCGGATGTTGAGGCAGCCAAAAGCGCTGGTGCCATTGAGGCCGGGTGCGATGAGCTTGTTAAAAAAATCACGGATGGATGGATGGATTTCGATGTGGCTATCGCATCGCCGAAGATGATGAGCAAGGTAGGTAAGCTCGGCCGGGTCCTCGGGCCACAAGGGAAGATGCCTTCGCCCAAAAATGGAACGGTTACCGGCAATGTTGTGACCGCAGTGTCTGAATTTGCTGCGGGCAAAGTCGAGTTTAGAAACGATGCCGGCGGCAATATCCACGTAGTAGTCGGTAAGCAAAGCTTTGAGACCGAAAAACTGGTAGATAATATCGATGCGTTTGTCTCGCATATAAAGAAGATAAGACCGGCGGCTGCAAAAGGGACGTATATCAAAAAGATGAGTATATCTGCGACGATGAGCCCCGGTATAACAGTTGCTATTTAAGGCGTAAATTGTGAAGTCGAATGTGAAATTCGAGATCCGAATATCGAAATCCTAAACAATATCAAAATTCAAATTTTTATTTAAATGTTCAAAATAGTTTTTGTCATTTGGATTTTGGACATTTAAATTTGTTTCGGATTTAGGATTTCGTGCTTCGTGCTTTTTTTTGTTTCGGAATTCGATATTCGAATTTCTGAGATTGATAAGTTTGCTTTTGATAGGTAGATACGAAGTATAGGTGAGAAGGATGAGCAAATACGTAAAAGAGTTACTACAGTCGGAACTGGAAAAGAAGATCGTCAACGAGGACATCAAGGATTTTTTGGTTGTCAGCACCCGGGGTGTCGGCGGTGTTGACAATAATCTGATGCGTGGTGAGCTTAAAGGGAAAAACATCAGCTTATCGGTGGTCAAGAACTCGCTGTTTAAAAAAGCGCTTTTCGGCCAACAGATGGAGCCGGCAGCGGCGTTGTTTAGCGGCCCTTGCGCTATCGTTTATGGCGGTGACAGTATCGTTGACGTTGCAAAAGCATTGGCCGAATGGGTCAAGAAGGTCCCTGTGATAGAGATTAAAGGTGCCTTTCTCGACGGCTCAGCTTTAGACGCTAAAGGAGCAGAGGGCCTTTCAAAGATGCCGACACGAGCAGATCTGCTCAGCAAGATTGCCGGCTTGATACAGTCCCCTGCCAGGGGATTGGCCTCAACGGTTGGTGCTCCTGCGGGGATTATGGCAGGTTGTATAGAGACTATTGCCCAGGGCAGCGAAAAACAAGCAGCGTGAAACGAAAAACGAAATATGAGAAGAGCCTATGTGGCTGTCCCTGGTTTTAGTAACGGGGTTAAACGAAACGGCGGAGTTTCGGCTACCACGAGGCGCTATGTAACAGGAGTTAATAGAAATGGCAGAAGAACAAGCGAAAGAAGCTAAGAAAGCAAAAGAAGCTAAGGTAACGAAAGAGAATAAGGCAACGAAGGAGACCAAGGCAACGAAGAAAACACAGGCAAATAAAGAAACAGGGAAATGGAGCAGTAAGGTTAAGAAGCTTGGTGACGATATAATGGGTCTGACGTTGATGCAGGCCAAAGAGCTGGGCGATTATCTCAAGGACGAATATGATATTGAGCCGGCTGCGGGCGGCGCTGTTATGGTAGCAGGTCCCGCTGCACAAGGCCCGGCTGAAGAGGAGGAAGAAAAAACCAGCTTTGATGTAATCCTCAAAGAATTCGGCGAGAAAAAGATTCAGGTTATCAAGGAGGTAAGGGCTTTAACGGGATTGGGATTGAAAGAGGCCAAAGACCTTGTTGACAACGTTCCCAAGCCGGTCAAAGAGGGCCTCAGTAAAGATGATGCCGAAGCCGCACAAAAGCAGCTTGAAGCTGTCGGGGCCGTAGTTGAATTAGCATAAGCAGGAGCAGGACGGTATGCCTGACCTTTTGGAATGCAGAAATTAGGGAAACGATGTGAGGTTAGGGTAACCACATAGGGTTGTCCCTACTGGAGATTGGCAATGCATGAAATTGGTGCTGGACAAAGCGTTCGAAATTTTGGAAGCATACGAGATGCCGTTGAGATTCCGGACCTGGTAGCAATACAAAGACGAAGTTATGAGCGGTTTTTGCAACAAGACGCCGTACCAACGAGAAGAAAGCATAACGGGCTCGAAGCCCTTTTCCAGGAGACATTTCCTATCGAAAGCTACGACAAGAAGATGGTTCTGGAATATCTCTGCTACGAGCTGGAAAAGCCTCATTATACCCCTATTCAGTGCCGACAATTACGGCTGACATACGGCTACCCGTTGAAAATATGGTGCAGATTGCGAACCAAGGAGGGTGCGGATTTGGCCGAGCAGGCGATGTATCTTGGCGAAATACCGGTTATGATAGGCGGCGGGGAGTTCATTATCAATGGTGCGGTGCGAGTGATTGTGAGCCAGCTGCACCGAAGTCCGGGCGTTGATTTTCTTATCGAGAGCAAAGAAGGCGACAGAGTGCTGCACGGCGGTAGAGTCATCCCTGAGAGGGGCAGCTGGATAGAGATAGGGGTTACGAATAAAGACGTTTTGGTGGTCAGAATCGACCAGTCCAGCAAGATACCGGCAACCATTTTGCTGCGGGCGATGGACGAGGCATACGGCACTACAGAACAGATTCTGCGGTTGTTTTATCCGACGAAAAAGGTGCCGCTAAGTAAATTGGCGCCTGCTATGTGGTCGGTGCAGCCGATAGTGGACGAAGAGTCCGGTGAAATCATAGTAAAAGCCGGTGGGCAAATCAGCGATAAAGTCTCTTTGATACAAGCTGCGTACGCGAAGCCCAAAACTAAAAGCACCAAGAATCAAACAAAAGCTAAAAAGGCCAAACGAGCAGCAATCTATATTGAGGTTATCGACGAGGTTAGGGACATCCTCATCTTGAACACTATAGCCGAGGATGATATCGAGAGCCACGAGCAGGCATTGCTCAGGTTTTATATGAGATTGCGACCCGGTAATCCGCCCAATAAAGAAAAAGCAAAAACTTTCTTTAAGGAGAAATTTTTTGATTCCAACCGTTATCGTCTGGGCAAGGTCGGCAGGTTCAGATTAAATCGGAAATTCGACCAGACAGTGAGCGAGGAAGAGATGACTCTTCGGCCCGAAGATTTCCTCAACACGATGAAATACATAATGGCTTTGCGGAACAACGAGGGCCAGGTTGATGATATTGACCATCTTGGCAACAGGAGGCTGCGTACAATCGATGAGCTCGCAGGAGATGAAATCAGAAAAGGGCTGCTTAAGCTGCGCAGGACCGTTCAGGAACGGATGAGTATGAAAAGAGACCCCGAAGAGCCGCCGCGCATCGCAGATTTGGTTAATTCCAAGAGCGTTTCGAGCAGTATCAACTATTTCTTTGGTCGTGGTGAGTTGAGCCAGGTTGTTGACCAGACCAACGCATTGAGCCAGTTGACGCACGAAAGGCGTCTGTCTGCTCTTGGTCCGGGCGGTTTGAACAGAAGGCGGGCCGGTTTTGAAGTGCGTGATGTGCATATCAGCCATTACGGCAGAATCTGTCCAATTGAAACGCCTGAAGGAACAAATATCGGATTGATTGCTTCGTTGGCAATATTTTCTGCGATTGATGAGTATGGATTTTTACTTACACCATATCGCAAAGTCAAAAGAGCTAAGGTTACAGACGAGGTCGAATATTTGCGGGCTGATGATGAGATGAAGGCAATATTCGCACCTCCAAGCGCGGTTAATCCAGACAGCGGCAAACTCACTGAAGGATTCGTTCTTGCAAGAAAAGGCGGTGAGCTGACCCAAGTTTCCAATGACGAAGTTGACTACGTTGATATTTCACCCAAACAAATTGTTGGTGTTTCAGCTTCACTTATTCCGTTCTTAGAGCACGACGATGCAAACCGGGCTTTGATGGGCTCAAATATGCAGCGACAAGCGGTTCCGCTGCTGAAGACGGAGTCTCCTTTGGTCGGTACGGGTATGGAACAAGTTGTGGGGCAAAACTCAAGCATGGTCGTTCGTGCCCAAAGAAGCGGGGTGGTTACTGAGGTGGACGCAACCAAGATAGTCGTTAACCATACCGAGGAATATAATCTTGCCAAATTTGTTGGTTTGAACGAAAGGACCTGTCTTAATCAAAAGCCCATAGTCAAGCTCGGTGACAGGGTAAAGGCCGACCAGATCATAGCAGACGGTGGAGGCACTGCCAATGGCGT
>JBDRTM010000200.1:0-14816 GCA_043824065.1 Planctomycetota bacterium
TATTTATTATTTATTATTTATTTGTGCCTTCTTGGCCAACCATTATCTTATTCCGATTGTAAATAGTCAATAATAAATAGCAAATAATAAATAGCTTATGATAGTGGTTATTGATTATAACGTTGGGAATGTCAAGAGCGTATGTAATGCGTTTCGGTATATCGGCTGCGAGGTGAAGCTTAGCTGTGAACCTAAGACCGTTGAAAATGCCACCGGCATCGTTTTGCCCGGTGTGGCCGCCTTCGGTTATGCTGTCAGCGTCTTAGGCTCCCTTGCTGAGCTGCTAAAAGAGGTTGCTTTAGGCGGCACACCGCTTTTGGGTATTTGCGTCGGCTACCAGATGCTTTTCGATAAAAGCAGCGAATATGGCCAGCACAACGGACTTGGATTAGTCTGCGGAGACGTTGTTCCCATCCCGCCCGGCCGAGTGATTCCGCACATGGGCTGGAATTTGGTAGAGCTGCCGGAAGATATGGATTTATTTGCCGGGCTCGGAAAGGAAAAACATTTTTATTTCGCACACTCTTTCTATGCCGAGGTTGCAGACAGCCAGGCTAAGGTCGCATTTGCCAACTACGGCTTTGACTTGCCCGCATCGGTCCAAAAGGCAAATATATACGGCACACAGTTTCACCCCGAAAAAAGCGGGAAAACCGGATTGAAGGTTTTGCAGAATTTCTATAACATTTGTAAAAAAATAAACTCTAAATCCTAAACAATAAGTGAGCTAAAGCGCCTAAAGTGAGCTAAAGTGACAGCGAAGCTGTCATTCTGAGCGAAAAAAGCCTTTAGCCCTGAGCGAAGCCGAAGGGGAAGAATCTCTTATTCGTTGGCCAGATCCTTCGGCTTCGCCTCAGAGCTTGCCCTGAGCTTGCCGAAGGGATGACACTTACGTGACACTTTAGGCACTCTAAACTTATTTGTTTAGGATTTAGGAATTAGATATTAGGATTTAAAAAAGTTCTTATGCTGACGAAAAGAATCATTCCCTGCCTCGATGTTAAAGATAACCGGGTAGTTAAGGGCATCAATTTTCTGAATCTTCGCGATGCGGGCGACCCCGTGGAATTAGGTGCGCGATACAGTGACACCGGTGCCGATGAGCTGGTATTCCTCGATATTACCGCCACCATTCGCTTTCGCAAAACGATGGTCGAGCTTGTGGAAAAGGTTGCCGAAAACGTCTTTATACCATTTACCGTAGGCGGCGGCATACAAACAGTCGAACAAATCGACGAGCTTCTGCGAAGTGGTGCTGAGAAGGTTTCGGTAAACACCGCTGCAGTTGGAAACCCGAACCTGCTTACCGAAGCTGCACAGCGCTTCGGAAATCAGTGCGTTGTCCTTGCTATTGATGCCCGCCGCTCGAAAGAGCGCCCCGGCAAATGGCAGGTCTGTGTAAAGGCCGGCTCGGAACCGACCGATATTGACGTGATTGAATGGGCGATTAAAGGCGAAAAATTGGGTGCAGGCGAAATATTGCTGACCAGTATGGACGCCGACGGCACTAAAGCAGGTTACGATAACGAACTCAACAAGGCTGTTACAGACGCGGTCAATATCCCTGTAATCGCCTCCGGCGGCGCGGGAACACTCGAACACCTTTACGATGCCATCGTTGACGGCGGCGCAGACGCAGTGCTTATGGCTTCAATAACACACTTCGGAAATTACACTATAAAACAAATAAAAGAATACCTCAGAGACCGAGGCATACCCGTAAATTTATAAAATGCCGCATACAGACAGAAGTTGCCCAGCAGACTTGACGCCAGAAAGCAATTGTGCTATAGAAATAGAGCAGGAACTAATGTAAGCAGGAGAATAATAGTGATGTTTCAGAGAATTAACCTGCCGAAAGAGAAAATCGCAGAGTTTTGTCGGCAGTGGAAGATAACCGAATTTGCTTTGTTTGGTTCTGTTCTGCGGGAGGATTTTCAGCCGGACAGCGATATTGATGTATTGGTAACTTTTGCTGACGATTGTGGGCATAGCCTGTTCGATTTGGCACAGATGCAGGAGCAGTTACAAGCCATTCTGGCTCACGAAGTGGATCTGGTGGAAAAAGCTGGTCTGCGGAATCCCTTCCGCAGACATAATATCCTGACCAATATGGAGATTATCTATGCAGCCTGAAGAACGAGATGCCGCCCTGCTGTGGGATATGCGAGAGGCGGCTTGCGAAATAGCTCAATTCGTAAAGGGTGTAAGCTACGAGGAATTTGAATCTAACAAAGTTCTTCGTTATGCCGTTGAAAGGCAGATACTGGTAATTGGGGAAGCTGCCGGACGTGTTTCTTCAACTCTCAGGGATGCCCATCCGGAAATCCCGTGGGGTTCGATTATTGCCCAGCGGAACATTCTCGCCCATGAATACGGCGAGATTCTTGTAGAACGGATATGGCGTGTGGCCTCGGAACGTATTCCGGAGCTTATCAGACTACTTGCCCCTCTTATTACCCAGCCTCCTGAACAAGACGCCTAATTACACCTTGAAAATTACACCACAAAACAAATGAAAGAACACCTCAGAAACCGTGGCATACCTGTAAATCTCCAAAGTGAAGATATAAATAGTCTCATGGGTGGCACGCTCAAAATCTTTTTGGGCGTGCTCTTACGTAGCAGGGAAACTGTCAAAATCTATGGGTATCGGGCCGCTGCCCGTATCATATCAGCCCAACCACCTCCAAACAAGTTTGAAGGTGCCACCCTGTTGATATTTCCAGCCTTAAAATGCAATCACAGAATAGGGAACGCGGTTTCCTATTTTATTTCTTCTTTTGATTTTCAATTCATACTTTTTTAGAAAAGTCAGCCGAAAAAAAGTCAATCGCCCGGTTTGGTTTCGAAAACTCGGTGGTACCGCCGCAGTAATTCGTCGATGTCGTTCGGGATGATGTAGAGCTTGCCCTAAATCTTTTTGGTCTGATGTGGGTCAAGGCCGCCGATGCGTGGGTCGGCGTGAGTATCTAATGCGTATGTTATTCACTTGAGCCATTCGTAAAGCTCGTAGTGGTGTTTGTTCATGCCTAATTTTTCATACACTTCTTGCGCCGACTTGTTTTGCTTGTCCACGTAAAGACGCAGCCCTGCCAGTTCCGGCGACTGCTCCACCTGCTTTTCCAAATTCAAGTACAGCTTTTTGAACACCCCTTGTCCGCGTGCCTCGGGAATGACATAAAGTGAATGTATCCACAGCACGGTTGCGTTCCGCCAGTCGCTCCATTCCGGTATTGCCAAAAGCACTCCCACGACCTTGCCTTTTTCCTCCGCCACCCAATAGGTCCCTCTTGCCGGTTCCTGGAAAACGCCGTGCACTCCTCTGCCCACCACCGTCTTATCCAGACCAAGCCCCTCCGTCTCCTGTGCCATCTGCAATTGCAGTTCAACGATATTCTCCAAATCACTCAACTTTCCTTTGCGAATCTCGATCATCCCGGCGTGCCTATTATCTGCCAATAATTACCCGCTTGCCCATATTACCCTGGCCGAAAAACTTAGAAGGTGTCTAAATACGTCCTGATTTCCCAGGTGGTAACCTGTTTCTTAAACTCGTCCCATTCTTTTGTCTTTACGTCAATGTATCTTTCAAACAAATGCTCTCCGAGGGTCTCCTGCAGGATTTTGTCCTTTTTCAATGCATCCAGAGCTTCCTGTAATGATGTCGGCAGAAGGTCAATGTTTTTCTGGAGCAGGCTTTCGCCGTCAAGCTGATAAATATTTTCCTCGACCGGCTCAGGCGGCTGTAAGTTGTTTTTAATTCCGTCCAGGCCCGCCCTTAGCATAACAGCAAATGCCAGATAGGGATTGCAGGCAGGGTCCGGACATCGCAGCTCGATTCTTGCGGCTTCGCTTTTGGCCTTGAACCACTTCGGTATTCTCAAAAGTGCTGAGCGGTTCATAGCAGCCCAGGTAACATACACAGGCGCCTCGAATCCGGAAACCAGTCTCTTATAGGAGTTGACAGTAGGACAAAGAATAGCGCACATTGCATTTATGTGTTTTATCTGGCCGGCAATAAAATTAAAAGCGATTTTCGACAAATTGTATTTATGCTCCTTGTCGTAAAAGGCGTTCGTTTTTGATTTAGTGTCGAACAGACTTTGATGAACGTGCATTCCGGAGCCGGGCTTGCCCATCGTCGGCTTCGGCATAAAGCTCGCATGCATATTGTGCATTTGAGCGATTTTCTTCGCGGTGTACTTTAACGTAAGCACCTTGTCGGCCACATCCAGACATTGTCCGTAATTGAAATCAATTTCATATTGACCGTAGCCGACCTCGTGATGAGAGGTTTCTACCTTAATCCCAAAATTCTCAAGTGCCGCTATTATCCTTTTTATGGTTTTGTAACCTTCATGAGAAGAAAGGTCAAAATAGCCGCCATAGTCTATGGGCGTGGTCCTGTTTTGGCCGTCGGTTCTGAACAAATAGAATTCCGGCTCAGGCCCGACGTTATATTCAAAGCCCTCTATTACAGCTTCGGCCGCTGCCTGTTTGAGAATAAATCTCGGGTCTCCTTCGAAGGGGTTGCCGTCTGCGCGGTAAATATCACATATCAGCCTTGCGGTTCTGCCGTCTTCGGTCAGCCAGGGCACGACGGCGTAAGTTGTCATATCCGGCTTCAAAAACAGGTCGCTTTCCTGTATTCGGGCAAAGCCTTCTACCGAAGAGCCGTCAAACCAAACGCCGTGGCGAGATGCCCCCTCTAATTCTTCAACCGGTATAATGACTTCCTTTATAACACCTAATAAATCGGTAAATTGCAGGGTGATAAATTTTATATCGTCTTTTTCTACCTGCTCCAGAACCTTCTGAACTTCCATTTGGATTCCTTTCTCCTATCTCGTATATCGTATTGTGTATTTCGTAATCTGTGCTAATCTTTTCCAATCTGTGTAATCTGTGTTTCCGTATTTCGTACCGAGTTATTCTGGCCTTTATGGAAAAAATTGCAAGATAAATTTAAAAAATCCGAGCTTTGTTGCCCATATCGGCGCTCTGGCTGGACGCTGATAAGAAGGAAGGTTTAGCGTATTTGGCAAAGGAGATTCAGAAACGGCTCGAGCCTGACGAGCTTCTGTCTATTTCAAGGATTGTGGTGTTGGAGAAAGACAATCCAATATTAGAAGCCATCCACAAAGCTGTCAATGTAAAACACGGCAAGGTCGAGGTGAGGGATAGTAACTTCTCCGGAGTTCAAATAAATCAAGCTTGCATAAGTACGTCCTCTGCTGCGGACCCAACAGTGAAACATTAACACATCATTACTTATGCGATTTTCTCAAACGTGAATTTGTGGGCGTCGGCGTGGATTTTTATATTGTCGCCGTCGGCGAATTTGCCGGCTAAAAGCTCGGCGGCTAACGGGTTCTCCATCCGCTGCTGAATTGTTCGCTTCAAAGGCCTTGCGCCAAAGGAAGGGTCGTAACCCTCATCCATAATTAGCTTGCGGGCGCTGTCGGTGAATTCGAGCTTTATGTTACGGCCGTTCAGACGCTCGGCTAAGTAATTCAGTTGAATGTTGACAATCTTTCGCAAATCGTCCTTGCCGAGCATGTGGAAAACGATTATTTCATCGATGCGATTCAAAAACTCCGGCTTAAAGAGCTGCTTGAGCGCATCCTTAACGTGGGCCTCGATTTCCCAGTCGGCGCCGGATTCTTCGGAGATTTGTTGTATCTGATGGCTGGCGATATTGCTGGTCATAATTATAACGGTGTTCTTGAAATCGACGGTTCGGCCTTTTCCATCGGTCAATCGGCCATCATCGAAGACCTGCAGCAGCACGTTGAAGACGTCCGGGTGGGCCTTTTCAATCTCATCCAGCAAAATCACCGAATATGGCTTACGCCGAATGGCTTCGGTCAATCGTCCGCCTTCTTCGTAGCCGACATAGCCCGGCGGCGAGCCGATAAGCCGGGCAACGGAATGCTGCTCCATAAACTCGCTCATATCGATTCGGACCATAGCGTGCGGGTCGTTAAACAGAAAATCCGCAAGCGCTTTGGAAAGCTCGGTCTTGCCGACGCCGGTCGGCCCGAGGAATAACAATGTCCCTATCGGCCGATTCGGGTCTCCTAATCCCGACCGGCTCCTGCGAACCGCATTGCAAAGTGCCTCGACTGCTTCGTCCTGCCCGACTACGCGCTGCTGAATCGCCTCCTCCATCTTCATTAGCCGTTCACGCTCACCGCTCAATAATTTCGCAACCGGTATTCCCGTCCATTTGGAGACAACGTCGGCGATGTGCTCTTCGGTTACTTCGTTTCGGATTATAGTTTTGTCGGCTTTGGAAAGCTGAGCTTCTCTTTCTTCGAGCTGCTTTTTCAAATTCGTAATGGTTTCATACTTCAGGCGGGCGGCGGTCTCCAGGTCGCCTTTGCGCTGGGCCTCTTCGAACTGGTTTTGAGCATCTTCAAGTTTTTCTTTCAGAGTTTTTATCTGGTCGATGTCCCCCCTTTCGCTTTCCCACTGTGCCGTGAGTTTTTTGTCCTGCTGTTGCAGCTTGGCCAACTGCTTTTCGGCATTTTTTAATCGTTCTTTACTTGCCTTATCAGTTTCTTTTTTTAACGCTTCACGTTCGATTTGAAGCTGAACAATTTTTCTGCGAATACTATCCAGCTCCGCCGGCAGCGAGTCATTTTCAATTCGCAGTTTCGAGGCCGACTCGTCAATCAAATCTATTGCCTTGTCCGGCAGCCACCTGTCGGTAATATACCGGTTTGACAAAGTCGCAGCCGCGACAAGTGCCGAGTCGGTAATTCGAACCCCGTGATGGGTGTCATAACGGCCTTTTAGCCCTCGAAGGATTGCTATGGTTTCTTCAACACTCGGCGGGTCAATCAGAATCGGCTGAAAACGCCTCTCGAGCGCAGCGTCTTTTTCGACATACTTTCGATAATCGTCGATGGTAGTCGCTCCAATACAACGCAGATCGCCCCGGGCAAGTGATGGCTTTAACAAATTACCCGCATCAACGGCGCCTTCAGCTTTGCCTGCCCCTACGACGGTATGTAACTCGTCAATGAAAAGTATTATTTGCCCTCCAGCGGCGATGACCTCTTTGAGCACGGCCTTGAGCCGGTCCTCAAATTCGCCTCTGAATTTTGTTCCCGCTATCAGTGCCCCCATGTCCAGAGCGATAATCCTTTTGTTCTTCAAACCAGTAGGGACGTCACCTGCAATTATTCGTTGAGCCAGGCCTTCGACAATTGCGGTTTTGCCCACGCCCGGCTCGCCGATTAGTACCGGATTATTTTTCGTTCGGCGGTTGAGGACCTGCATACATCGCCGAATCTCTTCATCCCTGCCGATGACCGGGTCGAGCTTTCCCTTGCGAGCCATCTCCAAAAGGTCAATCCCGTAGCGCTCCAGTGCTTTGTATTTGTCCTCCGGATTTTGGTCGGTTATCTTTTTTTGAGGCCCACGAATCTCTTTTAGGGCGCTCTCAATCTGTTCGGGCGTAATGGAGTTGAGCCGTAGAATCTCTTTCGCATCGCTTTGCACCGAGGCCAGCGCGATGAGCAGATGCTCCACGCTCAAGTATTCGTCGCCCATCGCATCAGCCCGGTTTTGGGCATCCAGAACACCCTGGCTGAAGGCAGGGTCGGGCATAAGCTGATTACCGCTGCTGCCCTGCGGCAGCCGCCCAAGCTCGCTCTCGGTCATCTCTCTAATTCGCGGGACATTGGCACCTATCTTTTTCAAAATCTCAACCGCAATGCCGCTGTCCTCGCCGCAAACAGCGTCTAATAAATGCAATGGTGACATAACGGTATGCGATTTAGCCATTGCAATCTGCTGAGCGGTTGCCAATGCCTCCTGGGCTTTTAGTGTGAATTTATCGAATTTCATAGCCAACCCTTTTGTTACGCAGACGAAATTTCAATTACAGACATACCCCAACCTTCAATAAGTGCAAACAGCGTGCCCAAACAAACCAAAATTGTAATTGCCGTTATAATAAGCAGTTACAGCTTTCTTGTTCTTCTGCCTGTGTGCCAATTTGGCAGGTGTTTGTCCGCATTCTCACATAGCAGGGGGCAAATATTTCATATAGTGAAGTCTCAGTACTTGACTTGCGATTTGGGGTTTCTTATCACGGACAGTCTGCAAAGCCGGAGGGGAATGCTGCCGGACGGCATTTGGCGAAAGTGCTCGGTTGCTCGGTTTAACTGCGACAGGGCTGCGAGAGGTTACTCAACACCAACCCAACCTGTTTTCACATTGTAAATGAAGTTACCTCTCAGACGAGTACTGATGTACACACTATCGCCGTTGATGGCAAAAACAGCTTGCAGTTTTTTGCTTATCTTGACTTGTGCTGCTCCTGAGCGGGATAGTGCATCGTGAAGGTCTGTTCCATACTCCAGAATCTGATTATCGGAAAAGCCCGCTCGTCGCATTACTCGTACAATCTCATCGGAGCTTAGGGTAAGTACCTCTTGGTGGTTCAACGGTATGACCTCAAAGCCTCTTTGTGCACAGCTAACCACACCAAAAGCCAGAAGCGCCATCAACAATGACACAATAATCACGCCACTGCCACTAATTCTTGTTTTGCGACTAATCGGCTTCACAGCTCTTTTGTCTCCTTTTAATACGTTTTTCATCTCATCGGACGTGATAAACTTTCCCGAAGGCTCGTCTTAAAATCTCCACCCACCGATCTGATCGGAGGCTGAATTGCAGGCGTCTGAGGTTGGGTGAAATCGAGGGGTCGGCTTGTCTCCGGTATTATGTTTGCCGTGACGAAGACAGCGATTTCCCTGCTGGCCTCTTCATCGTTCGTACTTTTAAACAGTCCTCCCACGAGCGGAAGTTTGCTGAGGCCCGGGGTGCGCCTCTTCTCCAAACGTGTTCGGTTCTCTGTCAGGCCGGCCAGGGCAACTGTTCCGCCGTTTTGAATGCGTACTGTGTTAGTGGATGTTCGCCTTGTAACGACCGGAAGGTCACTTCCTCTGCCGCGAGGTATGCTGTTACTGACCTCAATGGCCAGCTCAAGTGTAATATCATTATTGTCCCCGATGTGGGGTGTGATACTTAACTTGGTGCCGGACTCGATTTGTTGTAGTTCAGAACGGGTGTAGAAGAAATCGGTTGCCTGCGCGGTCATCATATAGTACTCTTCAGTCATGACATTGATTTCCGACATTTTGCCGTCTTGAGCCAACAACTGAGGTCTGGACAGTATGGTCGCCTCATCATTCTGAGCGAGGAGGTTCAGGGCTAAGGTCAGCGAATTGGTGAATGTTGCACCGGGCGAATAGCCGATTTGGATGCCCGACGCCAATTTTCCGCCGAAGTCAACCATCCCCCCGGTCCCGCCCCCTTGGAGGTCATTGCTAAATAATCCGGCGCTAATCGTGGGCCAGCCCCACTCGACACCCAAGTTCAGCAGGTCGCCGCGTTCCATTACCACAACTCGGGCATCCAGGAGGACCTGTTGTCGGACTCGGTCGATTTTATTCAGGTCCGAGATGATACGTTCCATCAAAACCGGCGGTGCGGTAACAACCACTGTGTAGGTGTCGGCGCCGGGCTTGCCAATTTCGGCCTGGACGTAAGCCTGGAAAGGAGTGGATAAAAGTCCCAGTGCTGCCGGAGCCGGGATGTGGTTCAGCTTTATCCGGCGTGTTTCGCTCACGACCGGGAACATCGCACTTGCCGGGTCCCCTGAGCAAACCAGATAATAATACGGTGTCTTCTTGAGAACATAAGGAGTGCCGGCCAGGACAATCTCGAGGGCCCTATCAAGCGGCACATTTTCAAGTGTGGCGTTTACTATCCCCACTACGGTCTCATCGGGGATAATAGTAACGCCCGAGGTTGATGCAATATCCTGAAGCACCGCGGGGAGATCCGCGTCAACAAAGACATTGCTGATAAGCGGTATTTGTGGAGCAGGCTGGTTTGGTTCTACCGGAGCTTCCTTCTTGAGCAGAAGGTTTTCCAGTTGTGCTCGTATCTTGGCTATATCTCTCTCTAAAGGTGTTTTCGGCTCCTCCTCAACACCAGGTGCTGGAGCAGGCGCAACGGGGGCCTCCGCCCCGGGAGGCATTTTCCACTCAGGGGCTTCCGGCACAATGGGTGTGGGCGCAGTCGGTACAGTAGGTGTCGGTGCCGTAGGTGTTGGCGCAGTAGGTCTTGGCGCAGGACGCCTTGCCGATTCCGGTAAATCATCCCTGTAGTTCTCCGTAATGTTAGTGTATGACTTACTTGGGAACTCGAATCCTTCTTTTGACAGCGTAATCTCACCGCTCCAATCGTATGGCACTTCAACACTGAATCTGCCCCTGGCGTTGGTGGTAGCGGTGCCTCCACCATTATTGGCTGAGACCTTTACACCTTCGATAGGTGTTCCGCCGACAATCACCGCATGGGAGATGGTGAACGTCCGCAGTATCGCAGTATAGCCCTGATTCGTCTGGTCCTTGGTAACAACAGGGTACGGTTTATTAGTCGGTCTGAAGGTATACCCAACCTTTGTCGGCGTTATTTTGCCGCGCCAGCCGTAATCCACCGTCAATTCGTACCCGCCATTAGTATTGGTTGTCGCGGAACCTCCGCCGGCGTCTGCTAATACAAATACATCTTCGACAGATTCGCCCTTGTCAGAGAGTATCGTACCAGAGATGGTTTGCTTCGATAACGTTGCGATGTAGCTCTGATCAAACTCAGGGCCGAAAAGTTCATGGTATTTTATCTCAGGCGGGTTAAAGATATAACCTGCCTTTGTCGGTGTAACCGTGCCGCTCCAGCCGTACTTAACGACGGCGCTGTAAGTGCCGTCCTCCTTACTAATAACGGCTTCACCCGGCAGACCTTTTATTACCGCAGAGCCTGTTCCAGCAGAACCGCTAATCGTAAAGGTAATCTCTTTAGAAGTGTAGTTCTGGCTCTTCTGGTCTTCGCTAATGAGACTATATACGTTACTGGGCGGCGTGAGCTCGTAACCTTCCTTCATAGGCGTGACCGTTCCGCTCCAGCCATAGTCAACAGTAGTACTGTACAAACCGCCCCCGCTGGTAACCGGATTACCCGGCAGGCCATCCATTGTTACGCCGTCCATACCAACGGAGCCGGAAATGGTTAATGTAATCACTTTCGGACTGTAATCCTGATTGGTCCGTTCGCTGGTAAGTTTAGTGTAGTTCATTGTGGCCGGTTCAAAAGTGAAACCTGCCGTTACCGGCTTGACCGTCCCGCTCCAGCCGTAGTCGATGCTGGTGCTGTAATAGCCGCTCACATCGGTAAAAACAGCAGCACCCGGCAGACCCTGCATTTCCACCCCGTCCATACCAGCCGTGCCGGATATGGTAAAGGTCATCACATTCGCAGTGTAATCCTGATTGGCCTGAGCGCTGATAAGGTCACTGTATGGCAGTTCAGCCGGCTCAAAGGTATAACCATTCTTGGTCGGACTGACCGTGCCGCTCCAGCCGTATTCGACCGTGGCGCTGTAAATGCCGTTCACGCCGGTAGTCGGATTACCCGGCAGACCGTTCATTACTACACCCTCCACTCCGGCGGAACCGGAAATTGTAAAGGTCATCAGTGTACCTTTGTAGTCCTGATTCATCTGGTCCCTGCTAACAGCAGAGTATGGCTTACTGGTTGGCGTGAAGATGTAACCAACCTTCGTTGGCGTGACCGTGCCGCTCCAGTCGTAGTCCACGATGGCCCTGTAAGTGCCGTCGCTGCCGGTAATCGGATTGCCCGGCAGACCCTCCATTACTACACCTTCCATACGGGTTGTGCCCGAAATAACAAAGGTCTTCAGCGTTGCCGTGTAGTCCTGATTAATTTGGTCGCTGGTAACTTTGGGGTAGGGTCTGTTAGCTGGCTCGAAGGTGTGACCGGCCTTTACCGGGGTAACTGTACCGTTCCAGCCGTATTTAACGGTGTCACTATAATTGCCGTTCTGGTCGGTAACAGGATTGTTCGGCAGACCTCTCATCGTCACGCCGCTCAGCCCTGGTATTGAGCCGGAAATGGCGTAAGTTATCGCTTTGCCTTCGATCGCTGCCTGGACGCTGAGGTTCAGCGCGCAGAGCAAGATTACTACGCAGAGGACTACCACGCCGTCCGATAAAACTTTCCCATTTTTTTTCCTTGCCATAAGTCAATGTACCTTTCTGTAGCCATTAACCGGCAATTCTTCTGCAGCTCCTTTGCCTTGTATCGGCAATTCAGCTTCTTTCTTTAGCAAAAAAACCTCTCCCCACCTCGGGGACAATTTGCCGGCTCGCTACCATTGAACCTGTATTTCTTCTCCAAGCTCCTGTTCTAACTGCACAACTTCAACAACCCTCAGTTCTCCCTGGGGCTGGACTCGTATACCTATTTGTTTGACCGCTCTCTCCCCGGGAGCGTATTCTAAAGCCGCCGCAAGACGGTATGTACCTGCAGAAAATTTGGAAAAATCGATAATTCCGGAGAAATCCCTGACCTCAAGCGGCAGCATTATATCTGACTTGCTGCTGCTGAGCGCTACCAATGCTCTGGGCTCACCCGTATCGGTTACAACTGCGGCTCTGCACCTGATGGGGTTAAAGTGGATGGGTCCGAAATTGCCGAACCGGGCCACAATATAATATTGGGAGCCCTCCTTGAGGGCGGGGCTTAGCTTCATTCCACTGACCAAATGTTCGGCACTAATGTTCTCGTTTGTAACACCAATGTTCGCGGTTGTTACCCCACCCCTCTGGCCGTCCGGATAAGTGGTGAACAGACCAAGAAGGGCATAATAACAGGGATGCAGCGATTCTAAGGATTTCGGCATGGCTGCCGTAACACGTATGGTCTGCTGCTTGTAGCTGGGGAGTGTGAAACTCTCGGGCTCTAACTTCAACCACCCCGTGCAGTCCAAATCATCCCCCTTCAAGTCGCCGAAAGCAACACCCTGAAGATTACTTGGTAATGCCAAAGCCGTTTGGACGTTGACCGTCTCATCCGAGGCATTACGGACTTTTATCGCTGTCGTGCGCGTAGCCCCCGGCCGGCATTTTATGAGAAGCTCACTGGGCAGCACGTCAAGCGGCGCATCGGTCGCGATCTTCGTAATGCTCGTGTCGCCGACAAAATCTATCTCCTTTTCAATCCTCTCTGCCCGCCGGCCGTCCACATAGAGCACGCCTGACAGCCTGTACCTCCCTGACGGCAGAGACCGTCCGATGTCAGTTTTTAATTTGAATTTGACCCCTGGGATGATACTGGTTTGTGCGAATTCCGCCTCTGTAACCTCTCGCCAGTGCCCATCCCAGAAACCTCTGACTTTTGTAAAGGCCTTTAAACGGGAATAGGTCCCGCCTTTGTTTGAAACATCCATTGAGACCACTGCCGTTGCAGGGTTGCGTCCAATAGGCTCAATGAGCTCTATCCCGACACCCTCAAGCTCTATCCTGTGGCGCAACGGCCGACCCTGTACCTCAAGGAGGACGGGAACCAAAAATCGCAGGACTACGGTAATACCTGTTGCGTCGGGCCTGGACCTCAGAGTGGCTAAAATCCCCGCATTGTAAAATCCACGGATACCAGGCGGCACCTTAAAAATCATATCCACAGTGCCCATCCCATATGGGGCAAGTTCAACACTCGTAGTTCTAAAGCGTATCCATTCTTTGCACGAAGAAAGAGTTGATATGTCAAAACCAAAGTTAGGGGAGTTAGGGTCCTCAGGAGAGTTAGGCTCAATAAATCGCCACTCACCATTCTCCCACTGCGACAGCTCGACTACCGATAAATCTATGGTGTGGGCCTCGTTAGGGTCGAGGCTTTGAAGGTCGATGTTCGCCTTGAAATACCTACCGGGGCGGACTGCAAGCTCCATCCTCATCGGCTGGACTAAAAACTGGCCAAACGAAGGCCCGGCAGACGCAAGAACACACACCGCTATCGCGATAACCAGGAATATATGGTTATGAACACCATTTTGCTTTCTCACTTTTTTCCTCCCACTTCATAGTTTTAAGTGTTGAGTTTTGAGTTATAACTAAAAACTAAAAACTCACAACTCACAACTCTTTTGGTCTTTTATCTTTTCGGCAAATTAACATCTTTACTTTTTATAATTCCTTCTAAAAACCCCATCATAAGGACTGACTCATAGTTTTAAGTGTTGAGTTTTGAGTTATAACTAAAAACTCAAAACTCACAACTTCCTATGCCTGTATTTCATTATTACCAAGTTTATCATTTTGCTACCTGAATGTCAAGTATAATTTGCCTATTTAACCCAAATTAACTAAATTGTTTATAAAAATTAAGGGAGGGGCAGATTTTACATCCGTCCCTCCCTTTCAACATCAACATACTTTCTTGACAGTCACCTTTAGGGGATTTCGGACGTTCGTCCACAACTTGACTACGACCCGTCGTCCTCTCTCGAGAAGTGACTACGGTACTACTTCTACGGCTTAGCCTTGGGTGGGTTTAACGGTTATCGTAAGGTCTCCAATGCGAGCCTCGTTTTGGCCCTGAGCCTCACCGGCATTCCAGATACTGACCTCCCAGGCCCTGACGCAAACCTTCTTCGTGTGCCATGCGCCGTCGCCGGGGACTATATCTGGAACGCAGCCCTCACCACCGCAATCGCCATAATAGGCACTTGCGTTACCAGCGTTAAACCAGGAGACAGAAGAACTTACGTTGGCGCCGAGTTTTGCATCAAAGTTGGCCCTTACCTCAATGCTCTCGCAATCTTCGTAGCACGGGAACTTGCCGCCCTTACCGATAGATTCGCAGGGCACCTGTTTCAGCTTGATTTTACGGTCCCCGCAGTCCTTCACTTGTACAAAATAACCCACATC
>JBDRTM010000201.1:0-2347 GCA_043824065.1 Planctomycetota bacterium
TGGTCGGCAAATGCCTGCAGGTC
Source organism: Planctomycetota bacterium (assembly GCA_043824065.1). GTDB lineage: Bacteria > Planctomycetota > Phycisphaerae > Sedimentisphaerales > Anaerobacaceae > NIOZ-UU13. The sequence goes on from JBDRTM010000201.1 coordinate 24, forward strand.
GATATTCCATTGGGTCCAGGTAGTTATCTGCGCCGCATCTGGATTATCGTGATTGACTACCGCACTGCCATTGAGAGCCACATACAAAGTCTCGGCAGAGTTGGCCGGATCGCCCCTAAACCAAATAGATAAAGTGCTAACACCATTCTCAGTCCAGTCACGCGGATAAGTCAGCGTGTGAGCTGCCTCAGAGTTCCCAACACTGTTGTCGTAGATATACGGCATCGACTGGATGCCGCTGTGAACAATACTTTGCTCGGCATAAGGAGGAAGGTCATTACCAACGAGAGCTCCGTTTGTCGGGACATCATAACCGTCCGGCCACGCTTCAAATATCCTGTTGCTCCCCGGGTCAGGGGGGTCAATGTCGTTGTAGGACTCAAAATCGTCCACGACAAGGAAGTTGGCAGTCGTAAAGCTCCATACATTGCCAGTCCAGGGACTGTCTGGGTTGGTGTTATTGACCTCATCAATACTCCAGTAGTAAGCAGTATCCCACTCAAGCATTCCGGGGTCATAGCTCTCAGCACCAAGGTCCCTGGTGCCTTTATACTCCGGCGAGCCGGTATCGGCATTCTTCACGGCATCTTTATCAGTGCCAACGTATATCTGATGCGACGCTGCAAAGACATTCGGCGAGAAGGTAAGAATCTGTGTCTGCTTTACATCCATAGCGCCATTAGACGGGTCCGGATTCCCGACGGCGCCCTCAGTAGTAAAGCTCCAGACCTCGCCCTTATACGTGGCGATGGCATCAAACTCATCGACCCGCCAGTAGTAGGTCTTTGCCAATTTGAGTGGGCCGGGACTGTAGGTTGTAGCTCCCTGAAGGAGTCCACCGGCAGCATTGTTGACATCGTCAAAATTATCGCCGAAGTACACGGTGTGTAATTTCGCACCAAAACCTCCCGTCCAGCTAAGCTCCACATCCGGATCTACAGACTCGGCACCATCAGCCGGGTCGGGAAAGTATGCTGTCTTGGGAGGAATACTAAAGCTCCAGACATCACCTTTCCACGGACTGTTTGGCTCGGTGTCATTGACCTCTTCGATTCTCCAATAGTAAGTTGTGCCGGGAACAAGGCCGTCCGGATAAGGAAATCCGGGAAAGCCAAGGACAAAAAATGTCGCTGTCTGGTTGCCCTGGAATGTCTCGGCGACGCCGTCGTTTACATCGTCAAAATTCTCGCCTATGTACACATCGTGCGAGGCTGCAAAATCTCCCGGGCTCCAGCTCATGCTCACCCAGGTATCCTCAAGGTAGGCACCATCTTTCGGGACGGGGCCTAAGGCATACGGATATCCTTCACCACCTTCCATTGAAGCCAGAATCTCCGGCTCGGACAGCACGTGGTTGTAGATACGAATGTCATCCATGGTGCCATTGACATACCTGCTCATAGGCTGTTCATTACCAATAGAAAGTATTCCAGTCGAGGCTTGAGGAGTTTTGGATTCCGCATCCTCAAAAATTAAGCTGCCGTTTTTATAAAATCTTCTACCTTCAGCCGCGTCATAGCTATAAGCAAAATGCGCCCATTCATCTGGAACAATTACTCCAGCGGAAGTATTAACATATGTTCTTGAGCCATCTGTATGCGAAATTGGAAAATGGAAGCTCCCGTCTGCGAATCCTAATACTTCATAGTTTTCAGCAGCATCGAGACCTTTGATGAAGAATCCATTGAAATTCTTATTTTCATTTATTTTAAGCCAAAATGTTATTGTCCACTGGGTAAGGTCCAAACTCGGACCATTTCCGCAATCGAGCCAATCATCAGAACCATCGAATTCCAGGGCACCGCCGAAATAGCCGACCACCCACTGCGGGTCGCCATTGAAGGTGCCGTCGTTGCCGTTACCGCTTGAATCGTTGGCTATAGTTCCGGAGCCCTCGTCAAACCTCCACCAACCGACAAGCTCTGCTTCGGTCGTGTTCGTAAGAGCAATGCTAAGCACTACAACTAAAGAAACCAAATAAATCAATCTCCTATACATAATAATCCTCCTTCAAAAAAGTTAGGAATAATAAAGCTTTGGCCACGCACCAAAACACTCATTCCCACAGAAGCGGGATATGAATTTATCGTTGAAATGTTAACACCTCCTTTTGCGAAGCACACAGTCGCCTTTACGACTAACTCTGTGCCTTACATAATAACTCCTCCTTTATTTGGAACAGAAAACACTTCTGCGAAATTCATATCTCTATATTAAATAATGAGTTACGCTCATTATTTTCTTGCAATCTCCTCCATCTCGGTTATTATGTAAGTGACGTTATGGAGAACACTTACGGCCAAAACAAAGGAGATTTTATCATG
>JBDRTM010000202.1:0-8951 GCA_043824065.1 Planctomycetota bacterium
TCGTAATTCAGCCAATATCTTAGTTTATTTTACATTCCTCCTGAGAATCCGGTGAGGTGCTCGCAATGAGAGAAAGCGCAATCCTATGCCCCAAAAATGTTATGTGGTGCCAGAAAAATTAGCCACACCCCGGCTCCCACCCTTGCCTTGCCCCTCTTCATATCTTCAGAAAACATGGAATGACTGCCCCTCTGATGTTTGAAAGACTTCGAGAACAAAAACAACTAAATATGATGACTGCTGCGATCGTTCCATATTGTGACGCTGACGCTTTAATAGCGTTCATTCTGCGTACATCAGATATTTCTTTCGGATTTTCAGAAACGATTTCAGCTCCGCCTGCCAGTCTTTTCTGAGCCTTTCCAGCGATGAGCCGGTCATAATGGCCTGGCGTATTGACGAAGTCCCGGATAAATGGTCGAAGTGTCTCGCCTTCCATTGGAAAGCGTCCGGATACATCCTGAAAAGCTCATTAACAATCAGAATCCCACTATAGTATGGTTCAAGCAAATCCCTGTCAGTTATGATGATTTTAACGCCGTGACATTTTTGGGCCTGGTATTTGGAGCTGGTTGGTGTGAAGCTGGTCGGCGTAAATCGCAATCCCGGCAGATTCAACCGGTTAAGTCGCGTAGTGAGACTTTTTGAGCTAATCCAGGGTGCACCAAATTGTCTAAATGGCATTTCGGTACCTCTGCCCTCCGAAACATTGGTACCCTCCAAGAGACATAGGCCGGGATAAACGGCAGCAGTCTGAAGGCCATCTATGTTGGGGGAGGGCTTTATGAACGCCAGATCCGTTTGGTCGTACCACATTCGGCGGCGCCAATCCGTCATAGGTACAACGACAAGGTCGGCCCGGACACCTTTTTTCAACCAGCCTTGCTCGTTGAGCATGGTTGCCAGCTCTCCAATGGTCATGCCATGTCTTACAGGGACAGGATGCATTCCGACAAAGCCGGCAAAGTTTGGCTCGAGAATATTGCCCTCGACTTTTAGGCCATTGATAGGATTTGGGCGGTCCAAAACGACAAAGCGTTTGCCACATTCGGCTGCAGCCTCCATAGCCAGGGACATAGTGGAAATGTAAGTGTAGAAGCGAGCTCCGACATCCTGGACATCGAAGACAAGAATATCGATATTCTTCAGCATTTCTTCGGTGGGCTTACGTGTCCTTCCATACAGACTGTAAACAGGAAGATTGTAGTACGTATCTGCCCTGTTCTCGATTGCCTCTCCTGCTCCCTGAATACCATAGATACCATGTTCCGGACTAAAAAGTGCCGTGACCTTCGCGCTATGGATATTGCGAAATACATCCAGTATGTATTGTCCGTTGCTGTTGTAAGCGGTGTGGTTAGTTATGATTCCGATGCGCTTGGCGTCGAATAATTGCTCATACTCGGGGACATTATCTAATCCGGTCTTAACTAAGTTTCCTGCCGGAGCTAACATTGCTAAAGTAATTGTAAGTGTCAGCCTTGCAAATTCCATCATTTGTCTCCTGCCGGTGGATGCCGGCATAGACTATCCTAATAAAGCATCTTGAACTGGCGAGTTTTATTATACTTGAAAAAAGCATAATATGGATAGTGTTAAAGAGCAGTTTTGGAGCATTCTTCTTTGACTTGGGTTCTTCTCTTTATTATTATCTTCTTAATCTTAAAAACTATGAGTTCTGCAAAATTGAGGTTAGGCATACTTTGAAAAGAAAAAAATCGCTTTTTGTTTTTTTCTTTTCAAACAGCAAGTTATTGTGTAATAAGCAGGAATACCAATGAAATTGCTCAAACTTCAATTGTACACGAAGGTTTTGATAGGATTGCTGGTGGGAGTGCTTTTTGGTGTGCTCGCCAATCAGTGGGGATTTTCAGCCTTTGTCTTCAGCTATATCAAGCCCATTGGTTCGGCATTTATTAAACTGATTAGTATGGTTGTTGTACCTCTGGTCTTTGCTTCTCTATTAGTGGGAACAGCCAGTCTCAATGACATTCGGAAGCTCGGTCGGATTGGCGCCAAGACCGTGGCTTATTATCTGTGTACAACAATCATTGCAATTAGCATCGGCCTACTCCTGGCGAATACTTTCAAGCCCGGGACGGGTCTCTCACAGGAAAAGCGGACACAGCTAACGGAAAGTGTCAGTGAAAAGGAAGGTGCACAAATTGAGACGGCCCTGAAAAAACCAACGGTAACGGACATTCTCTTGAATATTATCCCAACAAACCCAGTTAAAGCATTTGTGGAAGGCAAGATGCTGCAGATTATATTCCTTGCCTTGATGGCCGGGATTTGCCTTGGTTTAATCCCATCCGAACGAAGCCGGCCCGTAATAAATTTCTTCGAGGGTATTAATGAGCTGATAATTCAAATGGTCCATATTATTATGAAGCTCGCTCCTTACGGCGTATTTGCCCTGATTTCAGCAGTTGTTGCCGATTTTGGATTAGGCATTTTATTTGTTCTTCTTAAGTACTCCTTAGTAGTGATTGCAGGGCTGATTCTTCAGGTCACGATTGTTTACTCTTCGGCAATAAAGATTTTCAGTAAGCATAAAATCGGAACTTTTTTCAGAGGTATCCGTCCGGCCCAGTTGATTGCCTTTAGCTCTGCATCGAGCTCGGCCACTCTACCAGTAACTATGGAATGTACTGAAAAAAATTTAGGTGTCCCCGGGCAAATTGCCAGCTTTGCACTGCCGTTGGGAGCTACCATAAATATGGATGGCACTGCTCTTTACCAGGGAGTGTCCGCTGTTTTTATTGCCCAGTTTTATGGTATGGGTCTGACCGTACCACAACAGCTGACCATAGTCCTTACTGCTGTCCTGGCTTCTATTGGTACCGCCGGCACACCAATGGCAGGAGTAATTACTTTGGCAATCGTACTAAAAAGTATTGGCGTGCCTTTGGAAGGCATAGCCCTCATTATGGGTGTGGAACGCATACTGGATATGTGCCGGACCGTGGTAAACGTTACGGGTGATGCCTCCTGCGCCGTGGTCGTGGCTTCAAGCGAAGGTGAATTAAAATACTCAAACTGACCGGTTTTTGCTGTCATGCTGTCCGAAGGACTCCTTACGGAGAGCGAAGCGAAGCATCTGGCCTACGAATAATAATGTATGCTTATGCAAGAAGAGATTCTTCACTTCGTTCAGAATGACAAATTGCCTTATGTTATTGTCAATAAACCTGTCCTTGAGCAAAGCGAAGGAACAGTTATAGTTAGTATTCAATCCAAACCGGTCAGTTTGAGTAAAATAGCTAACTTATTTGATAAGGAAATGAATATGATTGTGAAGAAAACATTCGACAGAATATTACCGGTTGCTGCTGTGTTTTTGTTCTGCTTAACAATACTCGCAGCACGATGTGAGGGGTGTTTTTCGATTGTAGTAGGCAAGGAGGCCTCGGTGGATGGATATGTGATTATGGCCCACAATGAAGATGACTTTCCTCCTCAAATTGTAAATCATCACAAAATCCCACGCAAAAAACATTTCCCTAAAGAAAAAGTGAAGCTCCTCAACGGTGGCCGATTAGCTCAGGCAGAGCAAACCTGGGCTTATATATGGTCGGAAATGCCGGGCATGCTTTTTTCCGACAGCTACATCAATGAATGGGGCGTCAGCATCACATCGGACAACTGCCCTTCACGAGAGGATAAGCCTCAAATCACTAATGGCGGGATAGGATATATGCTTAGGCGCCTGGTAGCTGAGCGAGCTAAGACTGCACGCGAAGGTGTCTTATTGGCTGGAAGTCTGGTGGAACGCTTCGGCTACATCGACTCCGGCCGGACATACATCATCTGTGACCCTGACGAAGGATGGCTCTTCTGCGTCGTCAACGGCAAGCACTGGCTGGCTCAACGGGTTGGTGATGACCAAGTGGCAATGGTAGCCAACACATATACGGTACACCAGGTTGACCTCTCTGACAGGGACAACTTCCTGGCCTCGAAAGATATCATCAAATATGCCGTTTCGAGAGGCTGGTACAACCCAAAAGAGAACAGGCCGTTTGACTTTGCTGCTGTTTATTCAAATCCCGACTCCGCCTCAAGTTTTTCCAACTTCGGCCGACAGTGGAGCGGCCTCCGATATGTTGCTGCCGAACCAATTCCGCCCGGTCCGGAACTGCCCTTTTCGGTCGTACCGCGACGCAAGGTAGGCGTAGCTGAGATTATGCAGATTCTACGCCACGACTATAAGGGGACAAAAATTCAATCTTTATCGCCACTAAAAAGTCCGCAGGAAAGCGGATGTCCTATTTGCAGTGGTGCCACCCAGACCAGCTTCGTTGCTCAGTTGCGAAGGAATATGCCTCTGGATATCGGCATTGTTTACTGGACCTGCCTTGCTTCACCTCAGACTTCATTTTATATTCCTTTTCATTTTGGTATTTCTGAATTCCCCGCAGGATTTTGCTTGGAGTCACAAAGACCATCGAAAATCTTCTTTGATGAAAAGGTCAGTTCACCTTTCCGCACCGACCCACTCCAGGCCTTTTGGATGTTCTCAAATTTTTATAACAGGATTTATGGTGCTTCTGCTAATACAATTAGCCGGGTAAAAACTCTCGCTGAGGAAATCGAGAAGAATGCTTCTACTCTGCAGAAGCCGCTTGAAGAAGCTGCTTGCCGGCTATACAAAAAAGATAAAGAAGCAGCGATGCGAATGTTGGCCAACTATTCCAATGGAATCTACCTATCATCTGTAGAAGCGATGCATAGAGCGCTATCGGAAAAGTGATATAGTGATTAAGAAGTCTTAATGTAGTATTTATTGATATGATAGAAGGTTTTGTTGAGACCCGGCCTGATACGTTTGTTATGACCACGTCGGTTTGGGTTCCGATTTTGATGGTGTTGGAGGCAAGCTACCCAATGGCTTAAAAGACGTTTCTTGCTATCCGAACCTTATCTTTGAGCTTATGAAGAATGGTTACACTGAAGAGGATATAAAGAAGATTTGTTCCGACAACTTCCTCCCTGTATGGTCGGATGCCGAAAGAACCGCTCTTAATCTACAGTCAAGTAAATAGCTTTAGAGATTGTCTGAGTTCACTCACACTTTCAAACCAGCCAGGTCCGCTTGGAGCTGCGATAAAGTGCGTCCCTTTCCGCATAAATTTAAATATCGTCAATTTAACAATTAAACTATGCTAAAAAGAAAATCCACATGAGTCTTGAGCTAATATGGAGTAATGGAAATCGGGGAGACAGGATTTGAACCTGCGACCTCTGCGTCCCGAACGCAGCGCTCTAGCCAAGCTGAGCTACTCCCCGATAACAAAAAGCCACAGAGAACACAGAGATAAAATAATAGAATGCTACGAAGACACAAAGAAAATAAAAGTGAACTAAAGTGCCTAAAGTGAGCTAAAGTGCCTAAAATTGGTTGAAATCTAAAAATAATTTATGCTCAGTCACCATAGCTCTGGGGCGTCGGTGACGATTTTAGGCACTTTAGGCACTCCAAACTTTAGGCACTTCCGTGCCCTCTGTGGCAAGAAACCCAAAATAACATCAAAATACAAGTATAGCATATCAACTCGGCAATTGCAAGCTACAATAAATTAACAGGGTCTATATCTATAGCAACCTTGACCGTCGGCCGAATAGGTCCCCCCGCCCGCAAACCGGCAAATAACTGCTGGATGATCGCCGCTTGGGGGGCCTGAATAATTATTTGCATCCTGTGAAAACGCTGTATTCGACTTATCACTGCCGGCATCGGCCCACGAACGGTAGCTTTGAGTCCTTCGGCTTCGATAATCCGGTCTATTCTTTGACGCATTTGCTCACAAGCGGCCTCAAGTTTGTCGAAACTTACGTCACGCAGAACGATAACGGCCAATCGCCAAAACGGCGGCAGATTGCAGGCCTTGCGATGCTTTAATTCCTCTTCGATAAAACCGTCGAAGTCTCCGCCGACGGCAAACTGTATCGCCGGCTGATTCGGTAGAAACGTTTGGACGAAAACCATTCCCTTTTTCACGGAGCGCCCCGCCCGACCGGCCACTTGAGAAATCAATTGAAAGGTTCGTTCATTCGCGCGGAAATCCGGCAGATAGAGCGATGTATCGGCACTGATAATACCCACTAATGTTACATTCGGAAAATGCAGACCCTTAGCTAACATCTGTGTGCCGGCCAATATATCAATTCGACCCTCACCGAAATCTTTTAGAAGACGGTAATAGTCTCTGCTTGCCATAGAATCACTGTCAATTCTCGATACGCGAGCCAGCGGGAACTTTTTAGCTAATTCTTCTTCGAGCCGTTGCGAGCCAAGCCCTATCATTGCAAATCCGCCGCCGCATAGAGGACATTTTTCAGGCACAAGCGTCTGGGCCAGACAATAATGACAGAGCGCATAACCATAATTGATGTGTTTTCCCGTAACCGTTCGCATTCTCTCGCGGCGGCTGACCTTTGACTTATGAAAGGTCAGCGTTACGTCGCAGTTGCGGCAGTGCAGCGTATGCTTGCAGGATGGACAGAACACAAAATTACTGTAACCGCGCCTGTTCAAAAGCAAAATTGCCTGCTCCTTTTTCGCAAGTGTCTCGTGCAGACGCTCGGCCAACGGCTCACTTATCAGATTAATACCTTTCTGCGTTACCTGTCCCTGCCGCAAATCGACGAGCTTCATTTTGGGCATAGGTAAGCCCATCACCCTTTTGGGCAGACGCACTAAGCTAAAATACTTCTTACTTTGACAATTAGACAACGTCTCCAATGACGGCGTGGCACTGCCTAAAATACAATGTGCATTTGCCAACTGCGCCCGTTTTATCGCTACATCTCTGCCGTTGTACCGCGGGGCGGTGTCCTGCTTGTAGCTCGGCTCATGCTCCTCGTCAACAATAATAAGGCCGAGTTTTGACAGCGGCGCAAAGACCGCTGAGCGAGCACCTATAACCACGTCGGCCTGACCCGATTTTATCTTTTGCCACTGTACGTTACGCTGGGCAGCGGTTAAGCCCGAATGCATTACAGCGATTTTTTTGAACCTCTCATTAAATCGCTGAACGGTCTGGGCCGTAAGAGCGATTTCAGGCAGCAGCACAATAGCGCCTGCTCCTTTTCGCAGAACCGCCTCGATAGCCCTCATATAAAGCTCGGTTTTGCCGCTGTCGGTAACGCCGTATAAAAGCGTAACGCCAAATTCGCCTGAATCGATCACAGTTTCAAAATGGGCCAGCGCCTTTCGCTGGTCATCATTGAGGATTACCTGTTCCGTTTTTATTGACATCCCTTTGGGAATGGCAGGCAAAGACTTCAATATTGTCTTACGGGCTATTTTAACGATTTCTTTTTCCGCCAATCTCTTTATCGGCTCATCGCCGCAGCCGACCGCTTCTAATAAACCCCGCAGCTCCAAAGCGTCATTTGCACTCGAAGCCCCCCTGCCGTCTAAGAATTTAACAATTTGCTTTTGCTTTTTGCCCCTCAATTCGTTGATTGTTTGTTCGATACCAGCAGCGCCGACTCTCAGGTAAACATATCTTTGTGTTTTAACACCGGCCCCCCTTTTCACCGCCGACGGCACCATCGCAGCTAAAACCTGACCCAGCGGACAAACATAATAACTGCTTATCCACCGTGCCAATTCCATAAGTTCGGAATCCAACAACGGCTCTTTATCGATTATCTTGGTTACTCTTTTTAGCTTCCTCCCGGTACCGCGTGCGATAAAAGACTCTTCAGACCGGACATCTGACTGGGTACAAAACCCAGCTTCGTGTTTGTCCTTTCTCCCGAACGGCACTTCAACTCTCTGCCCCACCTCAACCGGCCAGATTTCGTCCGGAACAAAATAATCGAATTCCGCATCCGCCGCCGACTCAAACGCCACACGAATAATATGATGACAAATCGATTCCTCGGTTTCCTCTATTTCAAACAAACTATCTGTTCGGTATTTACTCACTTATTAGCCAAGTCATTGCTACTTAAATTCTAATCTCTTACGTTGAGAGCATCCCTAGTGTATTAGTGCATGGTGCAGAAAACGTATGGTATTTTGAATCTTCCTCTCTACAGACCAGTCATCTGAATTTTTCTTATGAAGTGAAAAGGACTTTCTAACAAAGTCCTCTGACGGAGGCTCATATCCCCCCATAGGCCAGTTGACCGCATATTCTTCCCTTATTGAGCCTCTTTTATATGGAACTCTATATCTAATCAGTAATTTATTTTCAACTAAGTCATCCAAGTTACTAGCTTTCCCATCATCTTTGCAGGAATTATATTTCTCAATACACTTTTCATCGATTACGCAGCCACTCCACTCTTGTTTTTTACCTTTCAAAAATGCATCTACTATTGGTTTCCCCAAAAAGGTATGCTGGGAATTGTCCATCGAAGATTTGTAAGTCTCATGCATGACAGAAATAGTACCTGTACTGAGTGCGCCTCTCATTGGAAGTCCTATTTGGATTCCAGCCCAAAGCAAGTCTCTTGCTGTCTTTATAATATGATAAAAACTTTTCCTCGAGTCGTCCTTTGTCCAGCAAATAATACTATCTGAAATCACCAGTGTATTAACTTCCGCACTCTCAAGATCGCCTAATCTAATCGTATGTTCATCAATAACTTTGGGGGATGCTCCAGACACACTCATTCGTGAATAAAGGGATAGGCCGGCATATATTTTCAGTAGGTTTTCATGGTCAGCATTGCTTACTACGTCTTTAAACCCAAGAATATCCAAAAATCCTACATAACTGTGTGTTTTCATAGTCCATTCCCCTCGTGTAGCTTAACAATAATCAGTCAACTCGACATAAACGAGAGACAAAATCCACAGATATAACATATTACTTTTTGTGATTGAATGCAAAGTAGGTTTTGATAAACTCATCGACTCTTTTCTCCAAGTCTTTACATACACCTTCGCCAAAGTGCTCCTCTTCCGACAGGCCGTACAATTTAACGAGTTT
>JBDRTM010000203.1:0-2535 GCA_043824065.1 Planctomycetota bacterium
GACATCGTTAGTGACATTAAATGAAATAGAGATGTTTTGTAATCAGGACTGTCAGCGAATTGTTCATCCCGATTTGAAATTATTTACGGAATCTTAAATTAAGTATATGATATGCAAAACTGAGGTTAGGCATACTTTGAAAAGAAAAACGTTTTTTGATTTCTTCTTTTCAAACAGTAAGTTATTGTGTAATAAGCAATTAGGTGATTATTTAAGAAAATTAAAACCTGATTTTCTTAAATAATATATGCCTAACCTCAATTTTGCATAATTCTTAACTTAAAGATATAAGGAGATTAAAATGAACAAAATATGCATGGGTATATGGGGGATGACAAATTTGCGGGACCGCTTTAACGTAAATGGTTTCGGAGAAGAAGTGGCGGTTATCGACCGAATCAAAAAGATTGGCGAAACAGAAGGTGTTGACGGCATTGAGCTTCACGTCCCAACGGAGATTGATGAGAAAAACGCCGATGAGATTGAAAAAGTGCTCAATGACTACGATCTTCAGATGGTTCAGCTTTGCGGTCATACCTGGACGGAGAGGCAATACAAGTTCGGCGCCCTCGGTAACACCGATACAAAGGTGCGCTCTGCTGCAATTGACCGGGTCAAATGGGCACTGGATATGGGTGCAAGGTTCGAAGTGCCTATCAGCGTTCTCTGGCCCGCGACCGACGGCAACGATTTTCCTCTGCAAACGGACTATGTTGCTCTTTACGACCGTTATGTGGATTCTGTGCATCAGATTCTCGATTACCTCCACAAGAACAACTATACCACCAAAGTATGCATCGAACCCAAACCATTCGAGCCCCGCTCCTGGATTATGATGGGGACAACTGCCGCCGCACTGAGCATCGTTCAGGAGGTTGACGACCCGAACTTCGGAATTAACATCGACGTTGGTCATAGCTTAATTGCCAAAGAAAATGTCGAGGATATGTTTTCCCTTGTCCTCCGGGCGAAAAAGCTGTTCCACACACATTTCGACGATAACGACCAGCAGGCCGACTGCGATATTCCGCCCGGCTGTGCTAATTTCATTCGTCTGGTCAGCATTATTTATGTTTTGGACCAAATGGGATATAATGACTGGTTCGGTCTGGATCTGTTCCCTTATCGGGATGACCCGATAGATTTTATGAAACTTTCTGTGGAGAACTTGAGATTTGCACAGAGCGTCGTTGACTTGATGAACAAGAAGGGAGCCAAAGAATTACGGGCCAAAGGCACAGACGGCCCGGCAATGTCCAGATTGATACGCGATTGTATCAGGCAGGCAAAATAGGAGGTTATTATGAGCAGGATATAAGGTCCCAATGTTTGATTCGCATAAGAAAGGATTACCAATGAAGCGAATTTCGATATTTATCATACTTTTGTGGATGGCTTCTCTGGCCCTGGCAGAACCTGGGCCTGGAGATGTCTTTCGTGAATACAAGTGGCGGCCTGAAGGAAAATGGCAGCGGGTAACCGGTCCGGAGGCAACAGCCGAAGGGGCAAAAGAATTTCTGCCCAATTCCGTAAACACCATTCGCATCGATGACCTTCGCCAACGGGCCGACAAAGTCGAAGCGTACATCGAAATGCTGCTATGTCACGGTGGAACAGTGGACAAAAAAATCCGTATTAATGCAAATCCCTGGATACCCATTCCTGAATCATCCCTTATTCCGGGCAAGGCGGGGCAAGGTCCGCCGAATTCGGAATACCAGTATATGCGCTATCCTTGCGTGCGGATTCCTATGAAGCACTTACGGCAGGGAAATAACACGTTTGAATTTATATGCAGCCCGGGCACATCGTTGGGCGAGTGGTGGCCGCAGTGGATTTTGTATGGCGTAACTTTCAGGGTTTACTATGACAATTCCAAGCCCCATCCGACCGGCACAATCACAAAACCATCTGGTGGTTCGACCATCGGCGAAGCACCTGTTCTCGAGGCCGTTGTCACAGGTCCTCGTCCGATTAAGCAGGTTGACTTTATCGGTTTCTATGAGGATTTCAACTGGGAAGGTGACGGCAACTACCGCCAATGGCACTACCGTTATTTGTACAACGAAATAAAAAGTCACATTGGGACGGCCACGAACAAGCCCTACAAAGCGATATGGGACAATTCCTGGGTTCCCACTCAGGACCGGCCTATGAAGATAATGGCCCGAATTATTGATACTGCCGGAATGTGCTATATGACGTCAGCCCTGGAAAACATCCATCTTGTTCGCGACAACAAGGTCAGGATGTACAAGCCATACAACGTTCCTAAAGGGTGGTCAACGCGGGTGGGCAATACGGACAAGTGCAAGACCAATGTGAACGATGACTTAAGCAAAGCCGTCGCAGCGAAAATCATTATGGCCACCTGGAATGGAGTTGCCGCGGATGAAATCGGCATAAATGGCAAGAAGATAGTCACAAAGATTGGTAAGAACCATGATTTAAGCTATGACGAGTTTGATGTTCCGCTGAATCTAATCAAGGCCGGCACGAATACTCTATACACCCACAGCTCGACTACTCATCACG
>JBDRTM010000204.1:0-12102 GCA_043824065.1 Planctomycetota bacterium
GCTGTTACGTAATCGCCTAAGGTGATATGTTCGCCTGCTATCATCAAAATGCCTTTAGCAGCATCAACAAATCCGTCAATCTGAATATTCTGTCCTACAACGAGTAAAAAGGAAAAGGGGAATGAATAGCCGGTGGTGGTCTTGACGGAGCCAAGGGCTGTCATATCGCCAACACCATTCTCAAAGTCCGTAGGGTCAGTTTCATCATCGTAATCAGCCCACAGCTTCAAATCGCCATCTGATTTTACATCTCCACCGAGGGTTATGTGTCTGGCCGCTTCGACCCACAAATCGCCTTCGCCGGTTAAAGTCTTGGGCAGATACTCCTCGTGGACCGCGTCCCAGCCGACTTTTACGTCCCGGCCGGCATCGATCTCCACGCCATAAGCAGCCCAGGTATTGTTGTTGAGCAGAATATCCTGGTCAGCATAGACACTTCCATACAGTTCTATCGCAGCCGACCCTTCATCTGTCGCAGTAATAACGACGTCACGGCCCGCGTCGATTTCGCCCTGTGCGAACAGCTTTCCATCATTAGCGGTTATCTTAATATCACCAGTTTCGGCATATAGTTCCAACGTTGTTATGTCACCGCTTTCATCACTAAGCGTGATGTTTTTATAAGCCTCTGCTGTTATAGACTTCCATTCAGCCGCCGCTACGGAAGTAACTGAACCCTCACCAGGATCAGTACCAGTGCTTTTTGCAAAAAGGTAGGTCTCGCCACTATTGAACACATCGTCGAGGGCGCTTTCCATATCAAGATTATCATTCTGAGTAAGCGATAGTTCACTACCGTTAGCATTCATAAGGACATCAGCGGTCACTATCTCCCCGCCTTTAGCCTCAATAGTTAGGTTACCCAGCGCGGTAAGAAGCTTCAGAATATAAACATCGTCACCGGCAGTGAGAGCTACATTATTGGCCACTATACTTTCATTATGCAGGATAATATCACCATCATCATCAACATCGGCAGATACGTTTCCATACAGATGTGTCGTATTATCCGACGAGTAGAGATTGATATTCCCGCCCGGACCGTCCTTGTCCGTGAAAAGTAGACCGTGGGCATAAATCGAACCTTCAGCGGCCAGCGTCAGGTCTCCATTCGCGTATACATTGCCGGCAGAGCCAACAGTAGGATCTGAATTAGACAGGTCATCTCCGAGCATGATATCCCGGCCTGCCGTGACAGACAAATCTCCCGAGTTGCTTATCATGGTCTTATCGCTTGCCAAAGCTACATCCCGACCGGCATCCACCATTATCTCGCCTGCTTGAATATTTCCATCGAGTGTGATATCCCTATTCGCGACGGCTGCTAAGCTGTCGACGCCTGAGATAGCCGTCGAATAGATATCGCCGGCAGCAAGAATCACTTTTCCGCCTGGTGCTTCGATTGTACCTGGGCCCGTGCCCTGGCTTCCACCGTGATCGACTACGTGCTCGGCCGGGTCAGCCATATCAACCTCAACAACGACATTGCTCCCAATCTCGCTAAGTAAAACACTGTCGCCGGCGGCCATTATTATAGCCCCACCCGGCGCTGTCGTTCTTATGACACCTTTGTTAGTAACATTTTGACCAATAAGAGCTACAAGCTCGGCATTGATTCCGTGGTTTAGGCCTATTCCCTCATTTGTCACGTCACCAATCAGGTCGCTGTAAGGGTGTCCTTCGGTTGGTGTAAATCTCTCAAATCGATAAATACTATCCATGAAGTCATCGTTCCGGATGTCGATGCCGGACGCAACAAAGTTACGGGCCTGAATAAAAGACTCAGGTCCGAAGACAATACCTCGGGTGTTAACGATGAAAACATCGCCAGCAAAGGCCTGGAGATTACCGTTAAACTGTGTTGCGCCTCCCGCAATAATCCTGTTTAGAACAGCAAAATTGCCGCCGGCAGTCCTTACAAACTCGGCAAGTTGACCGACATTGGTGTCGAAATCTTGCCAATTGATCACCGCGCGGTCGCTCAGCATGTCTATGTATGCGTTCGCACCGCCACCGGGAGCGGTGATGTCTGCATCACCCACGGGAATACTCCAGCCTCCGGTGCCGATGTCGGCCAGGGCAACCTGCGTCGGTATGGCCAAAAGAATACAGTACACCAAAAAGCAGGCCACAATTTGTCTCAGATAATACATTGTTGAAATTTTTCGTAGCTTTTCCATCATTCTTTTCCTCATTTTAAGTCCCCTTTTATAGTTTCATATCCATATAATCGATTTATATTTCCTTGCCGACTACGCCGTCGAACATAATTTACTATTTATTACCATTTCATCATCACGCCCACGTTCACCTGGCCTTTACCCTCTCGGGTATTATCAGTTGAATTGAGCGGATAGCCGTAATACACAACTCCACTAAAATTGTCCCCAAGCTCAACAATCGCACCACCGCCTATGGAGAAGAGCTCTTCATGTGCCCTGTCTGTTCCAACAGGGTCTATTACCTTGGCCCTTCCATAGTCAAAAAAGACCAGGGGAGCAAGCTTTCTAACGAAGGGGTTTTTCTGTCCTTCTTGTCCTGCCCTGTTGCCGCCGGCATTTTGGGACTCCTCGTATTTGACAAGGTCGAACTCATATTGGACGGAAGCAAGTATGCCGCCATCGGCAACCGCTTCGTATTCATCGTAGCCTCTGACAGAGTACATTCCGCCAAAGGAGGTCATTTTTGCCGGTACCAATCTTTCGTCCGATGTTATATACCGGAATGAGCCGCTCAGCCGCCCGACCTTATTCGAATCCAGATACTGGCTGTGAGCGGCAGAAGCAGTGTAAATTTCAAAATTGGTTTCAGAGTCTGTTCGTGCCAGCCTAAACGCGTCCAAACTGGATTCGCCGCCTAAGCTCGCATAACGGTCAAATCTAAAGGAGGTTCGCGATATATCATCCGAGCGATGCAGGTCAACCCCGCTTCCCAACAGCCAGAACCTGACGCTGGTCCCCAAAAAGGTCGGGAACAATGATGGAGTAACCTTGCTTTTTGTATGCTCCAAAGAACTTTTAATATCGAAGAACCAGCCGTTGTCCTGGAAGAGGTTATAACGGAGTATTCCGCCATAGAACGAACCTCGACCAAGAAAGTCGAACGGGCCCGACTCCGGGCTTATATCATATTCGCTGTGACCGCCGTAAAGGTTAAGGCGCAGCCGGGGTCCTAACAACGGAAAATCGTAACTGCCGAACGCTCCATAATTCTCGTCCAGAGTCGAATCCCACGGGGCCTGATAAATTGCAGTAAATCTGTCGTCTATGCCTAAAAGATTGGTGTTGATGACCCCGATTCTTGGATTCCATTGCCTTTCTTTGGTGCCGGAGTTATCTACCTGGACGAACCAATGCCAGGGACTTGCTTCATAGATATTGTATCCCACAGCAATGGAGTTTGGTTCAGCTCCTTTCGATACGATGGCAGAAACATACCTGTCAGGATTTAGGTTGAGCAGGTTGACAAAATCGTCCAGCTCTTTCTGATTTGCCTCTGCTTCGACTTTTGCGGGCGACCAGTCTTTAACTGCAGGGCTGCTGAGAAAGCCCTTTTCAACTTTCTCGTTTTCAGGATTGTAATAAGTTGTTGTAACTTCACTGACCGACGCCTCCAAAACGCTTACGGGCAGAATTTCATCTTCCAGTCGCCTGCCGTCTATGAGTGCTTCTGAGGGAACATACACATATATACCCGCATAATTCTTGTCCAGGTAAACCGAGAGAAGATACTGGGTAAAACCCTGAATAGTCCTGGTGGAGACCTGGCGAGGCTGGCCAGGCTGTGTAATTATATCATGCAGGATTCTAAGGTCAAAAAGTTCAGTGCTCTCGGCCTCACGCAGTGGTTTTTCCGAAGCATTGTAAATCAAAGGCATATCCTTCAACAATTCTGCAGTTGATATCAGGCTGTTGCCGCTGATGCTCAGTGCTCTTACGGTCAAACTTGAAGTAGTATCTTCGGGTAGTTTCAGTTTCGCAATCAGCGGTGCCTCTCTTCGCAGTCTTAGCCCGATATTTACTTTTGCCACTTTCTCCTGGTAATCATCCTCGATTTGTTTTTTCTGGGCGGCGTACTCGGCGGTTTCTCTCTCTTCGAGCTCTGCAAGTGCTTCCACGTACTCTGCTTCGAGCTGGGCAACCTTCTCCATATAATCAGCAGCCTGCTTTGCTAAACCAAAATTTTTCTCCAGATCCTTTTTGTCCTGGCGGAGCTTGCGCTCGAGGTCTGCCTTTTCAGTCTTAATCTCTTTGGCTTGTTCTTTGGCTTTGGCTTCTAACCTCGCGATTTCTGCTTTATTCTCGCGTTTTGTCTGGTCGATTTGCGTCGCTTGAAGACCAGCCTTTCCCTCGAGCTGTGCCTGTGCCCTTTTGTACTCTGCTTCGAGCTGAGCAACCCTCTGCCTATACCGCTTGTACTCAGCATCCTGTTTTGCCTTGTCTTTCTTGGCTGCTGCTTTAGCCTTCTTGTACTCGGCCGCCAAATTGGCTTCGTCTTGGTCAAACTTGCGTTTGAGGTTTGCCTCCTCAGTCTTACTCTCTTTGAGCTTGGCATCTAAGTTCGCAAGTTCGGCTTTATCATCCTGTTTTGCCTTGTTGATTTGTGCGGTTTGAAGACCGGCCTTTTCGTCGAGTTTTGCCAGTGCTGTTTTGTACTCTGCTTCGAGCCGAGCAGCCGCTTGTTCATACTGCTTGTACTCAGCGTCCAGCTTTGCCTTGTCTTTCTTGGCTGCTGCTTTAGCCTGCTCATACTCGGCCGTGAGCTTAGCTTTGTCCTGCTCGAACTTGCGCTTAATGCTTGCCCGCTCAGCCTTAAGCTCTTCGCCTTGTTTTTTGATCTTGGCATTTAACTCGGCGAGCTTGGCTTTCTTTTCACGCTCTGCTTGAGCGATTTCAGCCTGGGCCTGTTTCTCAACCTTGGTGTCTAACTTTGCGAGTCTGGTTTTCTCATCGCGTCCGGCCTTAGCTTTAGCGGCAGCTTCTCGTTTAGCTTTAGCAGCAGCTTCCCGTTTGGCTTTAGCGGAAGCTTCCCGCTTGGCCTTCAATTCTTCGGCTGCCCTGGCCCGCTCCTGCCGTCTGGCTTTAGTTCTAGCGGTAGCTTCTCGCTTGGCTTTAGCGGCAGCTTCTCGCCTGGCTCCCACCTCTTCGGCAGCCCTTGCTTTTTCCTCCCGTCTTAACTGTGCTTCGGTCTTAGCGGATGTGGGCCGGGTAGGTTGTTGAGCAGTATCCGCAACGCAACCCACGCACGCTAAAAGTAAAGCAAAAACGAGAGCAAAACACACCGTTCTTGTCGCGTTATTCATAATTCTTCTCCTAAAATGTGCCTGTTAGATCTACATGAAGAACCGATTCTTGGTCAGAACCGCGGCAAGAAATCTATCACATTCCTCCATCGAATGCCAGAAAAAAATCTATAAATTTTTAAAATAACTAACTTCCAGTATCACATCCTCACATCATACCCTACAAGGAAGTGCATCAGAAAACATTCTGCTATTATATCAAGTATTCACGTTAGAGGTCAAGGATAAAGTTTGCTAAGTCCCTTATATTGCCTATATTTAATCCTTCGTAGCTGGGAGTTTGTCCGACTAATAGGTGCTGAAACCTTTAGGTGGCTCTAAACAAAAGACTGAGTATTAAAAACCTAAAAATACAAAGTCCTATATTAAACCAGAATCACGTATTTTGCCAAGGAATATAGTGACATACTCCAAGCGCTCTTTCACAAGTGAGCTGATGGATATTGTTAGGTTTTCTTGGTGACAGACATCGAAGACTGGAACTCATAAGTTAGCGGCACATCAACAGAGTCCATGCAGTTTTCTAACCTGTACCAGTCCGAAAAATAGTCCAATATCTTGAGTTGTATGTTCCCAGCTAAATGTATGCTTGAGAAGATTAACTAAAGGAAAATAAATTCTTGCCACCTTGAAAATAGCTTGATGCCGGAATGATTACCCTTGCTAAGAAGGTCTATGCTTATACTCTTTAACAGCGCTGTATAAAACAGGCACTACAAGCATAGTAAGTATCTCAATTGTCATACCACCAAAGGAAGGTATTGCCATCGGCACCATAATGTCCGAGCCCCGCCCCGTGGAAGTAAGTACCGGAATCAGCGCCAATACCGTCGTTGCAGTTGTCATAAGGCAAGGCCGAATCCTGCGCATGCCCGATTGTATCACAATCTGACGGATCTCATCGACACTCGCAGGCGTTTTGTCCTGGAACGATTGCTTCAGATATGTACACATCACGACACCATCGTCCGATGCAATGCCGAACAGTGCCAAAAAACCTACCCATATTGCCACGCTCAGATTGATAGTATGCACCTGAAAAAGCTCCCGCATATTCACGCCGAATACGCCAAAATCCAGGAACCATTCCTGACTGTAAAGCCATATCATCAAAAATCCGCCAGACCAGGCAACAATTATTCCTGAAAATACCAGCAGGCTGGTTACCGTGGATTTGAACTGGAAATACAGAATAATAAATATGATAAAAAGGGCCAAGGGTATAACCACCGAAAGTGTCTTGGCTGCGCGAATCTGATTTTCATAGCTGCCGGCAAACGTATAACTTACACCTTCCGGTATAACAAATTCGCCGCTGTCAATCTTGGCTTTTAGATACCGTTGACAATCCTCGACTACATCGACCTCAGCGTGGCCGGCCTTCATATCAAACAGCACATAGCCAATAAGAAAGGTGTCTTCGCTCTTTATGGCCTGAGGACCACGCACATAGCGAATTTCCGACAATTGGATTATTGGTATCTGTGCACCACCGGCTGCGGGAACTAAAATCTTACCTAACGATTCAATCTGGTCCCGCAATTCACGCACATACCTGACTCGTACGGGAAATCGCTCGCGTCCCTCAACCGTTGTCGTAATGCGCCTGCCACCTATTGCAACTTCAATAACATCCTGTATCTGCCGAATCTTTATCCCGTACCTGGCAATGGCGTTGCGGTCTATATCAATCTCAATGTACGGCTTGCCCACGATCCGGTCGGCTATTACAGCAGCCGGTTCCACACTGGGAACTTCCTTGAGAAGACGCTCTATCTCCAGGCCAACCCGATCTATCGTATCTAAGTCCGGTCCTTTAACTTTTACACCCATCGGCGCCCGCATACCGCTCTGGAGCATTACTATTCGAGCAGCAATCGGCTGGAGTTTCGGAGCGGAGGTCGTGCCCGGAATCTGGCCGGCTTTTACAATCTCATCCCAGATGTCATCCGGTTTTTTAATATGGTCTCGCCATTGTCTAAACGGTCTGCCATGCCGGTCGGGTATGAGTTCGCCGTTCTGGTCACGAACAAATGTCCCTGTCTTTCTATCATACCGGAAGCGAATACGATGTCCGTCTTTGTCGGTAGTATACTCAGGTTTATAATTGATGACTGTCTCGATCATAGAAATTGGTGCAGGGTCAAGGGGGGATTCCACACGGCCAATTTTCCCCACTACTGAGTCGATCTCGGGGATGGACTGAAAGGCTATATTCTGCTTTTGTAAGATGTCCAGGCACTCCCCGATAGAAGCATGAGGCATAGTGGTAGGCATATACAAAAATGAGCCTTCATCCAAAGGAGGCATAAATTCCTTACCGAGGCCGGGAAAGCCATGCACGCCGGCAGACCACAATCTGTTCGACCTCAATCCCTCCGGCACAAAGAAAAAGACCCTCCCAAAGCCAAGCCACACCATCAAACCCACAACAACGAATCCGCTGGGAATCGATAAAAACGCTATCTTATGTCTAAGGCACCAGCCCAAAATGCTGGGATAGAACTTCTGGAAAACCCGGAAGAACAAAAGCAGCCCGCCGATTAACAATGCCACAAACACAAGATTTCGCACCATACCTCTGTCCGAGCCCAACGGCAGCCAGTGATTGGCAAGTATAATCCCAACCAGAACAACCGCCGCGGCATTGGCAATCAGGGGCAGCACACTATTCATTCTCTTTGGAATGTACTCTCTTGAGAGATGGTAAAGTGCGATTGCCCCGATAAGAGCACCTATCCACCAGGTAAGCCAGAAAGCTGCTATAGCAGCAGCGACGACTAATATTGCCCCCAATACGTACCGTTTCGCCCTTTTGAGAGCAGCTTTTCTTGTAAAGAGGATATGGGCGGCTGGCGGAATTATAGTCAAAGCCACTACCACCGAGGAGATCAGGGCAAAGGTCTTGGTAAACGCCAGGGGCTTAAAGAGCTTGCCCTCCGCCCCCGTCATCGTAAAGACCGGCAAAAAGCTGACTATCGTAGTCGAGACCGCCGTTAAAACTGCACTGCCAACCTCGCTGGCTGCTTTGAAAATAACCTCCAGCTTATTGTCGTCGGGCCCTGCTTCATTAAGATGTTTTAGAATGTTCTCACAGACTATTATCCCCATATCCACCATTGTGCCGATGGCAATCGCAATGCCCGACAGCGCCACGATATTTGCATCGACGCTGAAGGTCTTCATCGCGATAAAGCACATCAGCACCGCCAAAGGGAGCAGGCCGCTGATGAGAATCGAGCTTCTAAGATGCACCACTAAAACAATAACCACGATGATTGTAACCAAAATTTCCTCGGTCAGAGCGGTGCTTAGTGTGCCTAAAGTTTCGTAAATAAGGCCTGTTCGGTCATAAAACGGTACAATTGTTACCTGTGAAACCGTTCCGTCGGACAAAGTTTTTTTGGGCAGCCCTGGTGATATCTCTTCGATTTTCTTTTTTACATTTTTAATGGCTTCAAGTGGATTATAACCGTAGCGGACAACTATCACCCCCCCAGCCGCTTCGGCTCCGCCCTTGTCCAGGGCCCCTCGACGCAGTGCAGGCCCGTATGAAACCTTCGCTATATCTTTAATATAGATCGGGACATTCTCGTTAACCTTTATTACCGACTTTTCTATGTCCGAGAGGTCCTCGATAAAGCCCAGGCCGCGAATCACATACTCGGCTCTGTTAATCTCAATGGTCCTGGCACCGACGTCAATGTTGGACATCCTGACCGCCATAAATATCTCATCGAGGCCGACGTTGTAGGCCCGCATCGCGTCGGGGTCCACGTCAATCTGATACTCTTTAACAAAACCACCCACGGAGGCTACTTCACTTATGCCCTCGGCAGAGAGCAAGGCATAGCGCACATACCAGTCCTGGATAGTCCGCAGCTCGTCCAAATCCCACCCTCCGGTCGGATTGCCTTGCTTATCTTGACCTTCGAGCGTGTACCAAAAGATTTGTCCCAGTGCAGTTGCATCAGGCCCCAGAGCGGGCTGGACTTCGGCAGGCAGCGAACCGGCGGGTAAACTGTTGAGCTTCTCCAGGACCCTGCTTCGTGACCAGTAGAAATCCACATCGTCCTCGAAGATAATGTAAATCGAGGAGAAGCCAAAAAATGAGTAACTGCGAATAGTCCTGACCCCGGGAATACCCAGAAGCGAGACGGTCAGAGGATATGATATTTGGTCCTCCACATCCTGTGGCGAACGTCCCATCCATTCAGTAAAAACTATCTGCTGGTTTTCCCCTATATCCGGAATGGCGTCCACTGGAACAGGGTCCCTCGGCAATCCCCAAAGGTCCCAGTCGAATGGAGCCACCATAAGCCCCCATCCGACGAACATTATCACTAACAGCCCGACAACCAGCTTGTTCTCAAGACAAAACCGTATTACCTTGTCTATTGGTGATTGTTTCTGACCAGGTAGTCCGTTCATAACTTCATCCACTAAGTGCCTATCCGAATAACTATTCGCTCTCGCCTGTCATTCTGAACGGAGCGTAGCGAAGTGAAGAATCTTCTCTTCGTTGGCCAGATTCTTCGGCTTCGCCTCAGAATGACAAAGAACGAAGGGTTATTCAGATAGGCTCTAAACTGAACCACACTATCTTCACCCGATTCGCGCAGTGCTCCCTTTGCCCGCCGGGATAAACCAACCTCAGACCGTCAGAGGCAACCTGTAGGCCCTGCGCCATTATGTTTTCTCCTGCCCAGCTTACTGCTTGAACTGGGGCAGCTTGGCAACATACTTTTCAGGATTCTTTTCAAACTCCGGCTGACAGTCAGGGCAGCAGAAATAAACCTTCTTGCCTTTATACTCAGTGAAAAGGGCCTTGTTGATGGGACTGCCCATAATTGGACAGGTGGTCTGCTCTACCACAGAAGCAATCGCCTCTGCCGGCTTGTCCATCATAGCAGCATGCTCATGCCCTTCATGCCCCTGCATCGTTTCAGCAGATGTCTCGGAGGGGGCCGGCTCAGACTTCTTGCAGCCGTTTAGCATAATAAGCCCGACAAGCAATAGACTTACCACCATAAACATTACTTTAAGCTGTTTCATTTTGCTGTTCATTTTCTTTACCTTTCAAAATTTGTATAGATTATTGATTCTTAAACTGGGGCAGCTTGCTCAAGTATTTTTCAGGATTTTCAAGAAACGGAGTTTCACAGCCGGCACAACAGAAATAAACTTTTTTGCCTTTGTATTCCGTATAAACGTTCTTGTCGATAGCCATTCCCATTATCGGGCAAGTTGTTTGCTCTGTCGGCTGACCTAATTCCTTTTCCGGCTCACTCATTATCATAGCCTTATGCCTTTGCTCATCGATTTCCCGCCTTGCTTCAGCAAGCGCCCCCGAACCACCCGGCTCCGAAGTCTCGCACCCCTGCAGCGCAATCATTCCAACAAGTACAACACCTACAAACAACCATACTGTTACCAAATGTTTCCTTTTTACCTTCATTTCTTTCACCCCTTAAAAAATAGGTTTCTAAAAAATTCCCGTTTCAATTCGTTTTGCCGCCAATTTCTTCAATAACCTGGCCGCATTCGAGCATAGAAGCGCCAAAATAAGGATTACGCGTATCCTTGTCCATCTGCAGCCAATCCGCCCCCTTGTTATCGAGGGCCATTGGGCAATTAAACTTGTACAGGGTCTTGGCTCCGTAAACACCAAATTGCTTTACCACCACTATAAGCTCGTTGGACAACCCCTCAAATCCTTCACGCATCGGCTCAATTCCCTCAGCTTCTTTTATCTTATCTAATGCCGCTTTCATCTTCATGCTATTGTCCATCCACACGTTATGAGCCTTGCCACTGAGCAAGCTCATATCAACCGCAGAAAGCGCTTCCAGCGTCTCGCCTGAGGCCTGGGCGGCACGGTCCTTGTCATCAGAAGCCAGGGCATCCTGTAACAATAAATACTTTTGAACAACACCCCAAAGCTGTTTTCGATACTCATCCGGCACTTCAAAAATTTCGTACTTATGGCTACTAACCGCGCTCATCATACTCGGTTTGGCCTGTATCTGAAGGGCTGAATCAATCTTAAAGTTACCATTAGTAACGACTACCTCTCCTTCGGCGAGCCCCTCTATAACCAAATAGTAATCTTTTGCTCTTGGGCCAAGAACTACCTCTCTACCCTCGAACGTTGGCTTATTCGCATCCGGTATCCGGACATACACAACCGCTCGTTTGCCTGTTATCAAAGGTGCAGAGGCAGGAATTACCAGAGGCGGCTCATCAGGCTCATCGGCTGTGGTGTATAGTGACTCGGTGGCCACCAAATCCATTCCGCAGATATCACAGGTGTCCGGCTGGTCTTTGACAACAGATGGATGCATCGGACAAATCCATTTGCCCGCCAGTTCTGGGGCCATTACGGCGCCGCCCTGAGCAACTCTTGCTCGCAACACAGCCCTGACAAACATCTCGGGCTTGAGCTTGCCATCAGGATTATCGACGTTGACCCGAACCTTAACCGTCCTGGTCTTCGCATTGAGTATAGGATCGCGGAAGCTTATTTTGCCTTTGAACACCTGCCCCGGATAGGCCACGGTTGAGAATTCAACTTCCTGACCGTACCGAATCCAGGACAAATCAGATTCGTAAGCATCCAGCTTGACCCATAAGTGTGAAAGGTCTGCAATCATGTAAATAGGTGTGCCGGTGTCAACGTACATACCTTCGGTGGCGTGTTTATGGATGACTGTCCCACCCATAGGTGAATAAATCGTTATGTGAGTGACCGGTGCGCCGGAGCTTTCGATTTTATCAATTTGAGCACGGGCAAGGCCAAG
>JBDRTM010000205.1:0-5415 GCA_043824065.1 Planctomycetota bacterium
CGCAGCGGCCATTCTACTTTTTTAAGCCACAAGATGTGAATTTGCTCGTTGAATATGAAAAAGGATGGAAGATTAATGAAATTATGCCGGTTAATTCAGTTGGTATTGTAACCAGCAGAGATGATTTTGTCATAGACTTCGATGAAAATAAATTAAAGAAAAGGATAGTAGAATTCTTAGATTCAAATGTTAGTAACGAAACAATAAAACAAAAGTATAAATTAAGAGAAAAGGAAAAATGGATAATTGATGATTGTAGGAATAACTTAAAAGAAGAAAAAACCAGAATTGAAGAATATATTTCAAATTGTTTATACCGACCATTTGATATTCGCAAAATATTTTACCATGATTGTATTATCGAACGGACACGACGTGAGATAATGTACCATATGTTAGAGGGGGAAAATGTTTGCCTTCTCGCAAAAAGACAATCAAAGCGTGAACCTTTTTCATACATTTGGTGCTCAAATCAGATGTGTGAAAGCTGTGTTTTTGAGAGTGCATACGCGAACAATTCAGTATTGCCGCTCTATCTATATCCTGAATCAGGGAAGGGAAAGCAATCGGATATGGATTACGAAAATTGGCCGAGGGGTAAAGATGGTCGTGTGACGAATTTAAGCCCAGAATTTGTGGAGGAATTGGCGGAAAAGGTTAAATTGGAGTTTGTGTCGGATGGAGTTGGGGATTTGAAAAAGACGTTTGGGCCGGAGGATGTTTTTCATTATATTTATGCGGTTTTTCATTCGCCGGAATATCGCAGGCGGTATGCGGAGTTTTTG
Organism: Planctomycetota bacterium; assembly: GCA_043824065.1. GTDB lineage: Bacteria > Planctomycetota > Phycisphaerae > Sedimentisphaerales > Anaerobacaceae > NIOZ-UU13. Next base: position 786 of record JBDRTM010000205.1, read on the forward strand.
AAGATAGATTTTCCGAGAGTGCCGCTGCCGAAAAGTAAACTGCTTTTCTGTAAATTGTGCAATGTCGGAGAAGAACTGGTCAAATTGCACCTGATGGAAGCGCCAATTTTGGAAGATGATAAAAAACGGCCTAAATTTCCTGCGGAAGGTAACAGTGTGGTAGAGAAGGGGTATCCCAAATACGTTGCGCATGCGGACAGGCCGCAAAAGGGGAAAGTTTATATAAACAAAGACCAGTACTTTGAGGGTGTAAGACCTGAGGTGTGGGAGTTTCATATTGGAGGTTATCAGGTTTGCGAAAAGTGGCTGAAAGATAGACGGCAGAGAGAGCTTTCTTATGAAGATATAAGCCATTACGAAAAGATAGTAGTAGCACTGGGTGAAACAATTCGGTTAATGAAACAGATTGACGAAATAATAGACGCCCACGGCGGCTGGCCAATAACCCCAGTTAGATAAGCTTTGCTATCTCACGGTGTGAACACCAGAGAAATTGGTTAATTGGTGCGGCTTTAGCCGTAGGTTTTTCCGGTTTCATCCACGTAAATAGTGCCTGTTGCCTGCTTTATCACTTTAATGGCCTTGGGTACCTCATCCAGCTTTGGGACCTTGAATATTTTGCCACACTTGCGGCAGTTTATCCTTCGGTCCGCGGCACTGCTATCAAGCAGCCAGGTACTGCCACATTCCGGGCATTGGGCGATAATTTGCATTAGTATATTCCTTATACCAAGGACCAAATCCTAAATAATTCGGAAATCAGGCCATCAGGAAACCAGGGTGAAGAATATCAGAAAATCAGGATACCAGGAAAAGACAAATTTATGCTGTGCAGTTAACCTTATATTCTGGTAACCTGATACCCACTACCTGATAACCTGGTAATCTGATACCCACTACCTGATAACCTGGTAATCTGATAACCACCAAACGCTGTTCGGAACTAACTTAAATCCAAAATATTCTATCCGTGGAGTCGATAGTTATCCATCAGAAATTTCCTTTCTGTCCTATAATATCGCCTGAGCGCAAACTGCTTCGCTTTAGATACAAAAAACCAGGGTCTGTGATTGAGGTCGGCGAGATTTTCCTTGATTTACATGCTTGAATCTGCTAAAATAGTTAGTGTTGGGGGCGGAATGAGAAAAAGAATTTCATGCAAAGTTATTAGAACTATTCCTCTTAGTATGTGCAGTAGTGAGCTGCGCCATGAAAGCAGGTCAAACCATAAACCTCATAACATTAGCAATGCTTCCAGAACCCCAAACACAAAAAAGTACGTTTGGGAATCGGCTGCGAATGCTCAAGCCAGACACACCAGTAACTCAGTTACCTATACAGACCGATTGGACGTTACAAGAATGTCCATCGACGATGGTCTGACAGCACAAGTACTCGATTTGTACGTTTAAACGCTCAGCTTTTTATACCCTTCAGGGTAGTAAATTACCGCGAGTAAAATCATAAACTATTATTTTAAAGCTCCTTACCCGCGCACAAACGGGAATTTTCAATCGAGAGCACTATAGAAGCAGCAGTCATCGAGGCCGAGCAGGCAATCTATATCAAATCTTTTAAGCGATGTCTCAGGTAATAACGGCATTGTGATAGTATTACCGCAGATGCCATTATGGTGACGAAGACATCAGGTGAGACCTCATTCATCACAACAGCCAAGGCTGTACCTGCCGCGGGAGGGTGCTCGACGTCCAATGCTACCATAATAAAAATAGCAATTCCCACCACGAGGGGATACCCAAGAAAATATGGCAGTGCGACGAAGTAGAATATAGTTCCCAAGGCCAAGCCAACCAGATGGCCGCCAATAACGTTCCTTGTTTGTGCGGAGACAGCGGTAGGCATTGCGAATACGATAAAAGAGGTGGCACCCATTGCACTGATTACGACCATTTTGTCCTTGCCCAGAACGAGGACAATGATACACAGAGCAACGGCGGCCAAAGAGCTCTGCCAGAGATAATATTTCCAAAGCTTTTTGAATTTCTCCCCAATCGGTGTATGCAGTGTTGTATGATGTATCTCCATCGCAATTTTTTGTGTACCCACTTTGCGAACCTGCCGCAATCAGGCGCAAGGGCAAGCTGCATTGGTGCAGAACAAAATGTGGTCACTTTAATATGTAATAGCCCCCAGGTTACAAACAAAAAAACGGCGAGGTACGTGTAACCTTAGTGGTCCTAAGTGTACACACTTCCTCGCCGAGCTTATAGAATCCGTTCAGGCTCCTGATTAGACCATCCATGGTCGGCCCTGCGATTTAAGACTTTTTATTTTAAGTTTTTTATATACCAAAGGTTATGATGTTCTTTGCAGCTCGTTTGATATTTTTCAGACTTTCAAGCTGACCTGACAATAAAAGCCCTCTTGCCCGCTCGATGTCCTTAGAATCCGTTTTTGGTGTTTGCATCGCCTCGTCAATAAAAGAAGCATAATCGACCTGTATGGATGCATCCATATCATTATCCGGAAGAGCTGGCGTAGAGTTAGGCTGTCTGGATGAAGATTTTTCCAGGAAGCCATGAATTTGATTGGTATCTAATTTTTCAATCATTGGACTATAGTTCTTTTCAGAATTCTCTATCTACGATTCTTTTCGCACATTTTTAATAAAACTTTACACTTTTTTTCGAATAATTCATTTTTTCTCTAAAGTTAACGTTCTTTTTGGACGAGATTAACTGTTTGGTTATAAAAAACCTTCCTTATTGAACTGGTTCCTTAACATATTCTTGCATTTTAGAACCTCAACTATAGCGTTTCCGCCACCTCATAACTCACAAACTTTATAAATTCAATTGGACTGACAGCCGCTAACTGTTCATGCAAAGGCGCATAACCCGAGCGCTTCTGTGAGCGAAAATAGTCCCTTATGCGATACTCGGTTGTCTTATCGGCGCTGTCCCAAACCTGCTCAATGGCCCATAACAACTGTCCATCCCTGAGGTCAATAAGCTTCAAGCGAAGTCCAATAGTCATATGAGGATAAGGTCTGAATTCAGTAATAGTCCCAAGCAATACTGCATCACACTTTAATGTCTCATGGATTGCCGATAGCTGGTCAAGGGTATATTTCGAGCCTAAGTCCAGCTGCAAACTTCGCCACGAAGGGTCATTCTGCCGGACAACAGTTAAACCGAAAATCTGCTTCTTTTGCAACGCCTGGTATAGCTTTTCGGTTACATCAGTGGAGGCTTTTGGATAACTCGAATTGTTGTCCAGCTCGACAATAGCAACCCTTCCAATCGTAGTTAAGCTCTTATTCGGATTCAGATAATAGTAGTCGGCTGGTGCAGAAGCTTTATAATAAGTGATGCAGCCTGATAAAAGAGCTGCCAGCAATAACAATATTGCGACTCTTGACCGGTGCCCTACCACTGGCGAGATGTGAGTTAAGCCGCAAACGCCCAAAAACGAGCGGCGAGCGACCAGATATGATAATATGGTTCTCGAGCTATTCATTCGATTCACCTAACGTCAATATTTTCTAATTTTCAGACTGGCTTGTTTTACTTACCGATGCGACGGTAGTCGAGCTTGTATCCTCACCCTGGGCCGATTTCGTCTTGACCTCTCCGCCCAGAACTTTAAGTATCTTAAGCAAAGCTTCCAGCTGAGCTGTTTCGGCGTCACGTATTTCATCACGGAAACCAAGGATATCGGTTTTCCAATTATTCAACTCAATACGCATTGTAATTAAAAGGTCATTTGCTTCGCTTAACTCCCTCTGCGTCTGCTGTAATTGAGCCTCAAGAGTAACGACCTGGCCCTTGAGCTGCAGGTTCCTTGCGGTAAGGTCCCGGTTTTCCTGCCGCAGTACAGCCGCTTCTTCAGAGAGTTTGGCATGCTCTTTCGACAATTCCATCGCGGACTCTATGACAGTCGACTGCTGTGAAGCAGATTCCTGGAACCTTTTTGCTACGGAATCACTCTGCTGTTTTTCAGACTTCGGCGAGCTTAGTCGAGCCGTAGAGTCGGATACGACAGCAACCTTCGGCGGTTCCTGGACAGATACGCAGTTCGATAACAATAATACCGGCACTAATAAAATCATTAAAAGGATTGTTTTTTTGTTAGTTTGCATTGTACTTTTCTCCATGTTATTTGGTTTGGTCAGGTGCTTGAGGCGCACCATTTTGCTTTTCGGCAACCTCCGGCGCTTTAGCACCGGCATATTCACATCTTAAATACATTCCTGTACCGCAGGAACAGGTTATTTCTATAACAGCAAATTCGGGCTGGCTTTCCACGATACGCACCTTTGGCTCAGCTAAGGCTGGGCCCGTCTGTTTCGGCCGGCCCGGTTCAGGCTGCACAATATCGATAGTGAATTGGCCTTCAATTTGAACGTCACTTTCCTTTAGAATTCGACCTGCTGTTTTTCCCATTTATTATTTTATCCCAATCACAGAAATCAAGTGCTCTCGATATGCGCCCGCTTTGAATCCATAGGCAATTACCCCTCCCTTACAGTCGGGGCTCTGTTTGATGAAGCACATATCCTTTTGTTGAACCGTATTATCCATTTTAATTAATTATTGATGAGCGATGGTTTATTATCTTTCATTTACCACTTTAATGTGTTTCCCAACCGTTAGTCACCAATCGGGCA
>JBDRTM010000206.1:0-2911 GCA_043824065.1 Planctomycetota bacterium
GCTTCTTGGAAGCCTGCGTAATTTCACAGGCGCCCGGCACCCAGACCACGGATATCTGTTCATCAGCGGCACCATGACGCTGGAGACAATCTATCGCGCCGGCAAGCAGTTTTGAGGTTATGAACTCGTTGAACCGGCTGACTACAATAGCGTAATTGCCTTTGCCGGCCGTTACCCGGCCTTTTATTTCTTTAATCATAGCTTCACTTCTCCAAAAAACAATTTTTTCTTTTCAAAGTATGCCTAACCTCAATTTTGCAAAACTCCAATTATATCTATGTGGTACCTGACTCTATTCACGCTTAGTTACTACCGGCCCTGGCAGCCATACATTATAAGACTCTTGGTAGCAGGTTTCCAGAAAAACAGCCCAGCACCAGGAGAACTGCGGCTTATACTGTTTTGGTATCAGAAGCTAAGCTGGGCAATTATAAGGGCTTATACGCCGAATTACCAGCAAAATTTTAGTGCCGGTAAAAAGGTCTTAACCCGACAAAAAACCGCTAACCTTTGTGTATTTTGTGGGCGATAACCACGCTGGATGGACCCTTAACCGTCGTGAGATAAACAGGGTAAGGTGCGATTATGCTTTTTGAAGGTATGGAATTTGGCTCCTATGACAAAGCCGAGCGGAAGGCGCGGAGGGCTTTCGAGCTTTACGAAGACGGCAAAATGCCCCAGGCCCTCGATGAGCTGGAGACGGCGCTTGAGATAAACCCTTCCAACAGCTCGTGGCATTTCAACAAGGCGCTGACGCTGGATGCCATAAATCGGTTCGAGGATGCGATAGGTGAATATGAAGTTGCCCTGCAGCTAAACCCAAACGATTTAGAGATATTAAATTCGCTGGCGGTCGATTATACCCGCACGTGCCAATATGACCTGGCTATCGATACTTTTGAGCGTATCCAGGACCTTGACGCGGGTTTTGAGCCGTGCTACTGCAATCGGATAATAACCTATACCGAAATGGGTCTGCACGACTTGGCTGAGCAGATGTTTTACTTGGCTCAGCAGATAAAACCGTACTGTGGGCTGTGCTACTATAATATCGGGAACAGTCTTTTTGCCCGGGGCCAGTATAAAAAAGCTATTCGCTGCTGGCTGCGAACGGCTGAGCTTGAGCCGAGTCATCCCCAAATCAACTACCGAATCGCCCAGGCTTATTGGTCGGACGGCCAGACTAAGCTCTGCCGGGAGTATTTCCTGACGGAGCTTCGCATCAATCCGGGCGATATCGATGTTATTTTCGATTTCGGAATGTTTCTGCTCGAAACCGAAGATGTCGAATCGGCAAAGGAAAAGTTTAACAGAATACTTGAGCTTGAGCCGGATTTTGCAGCCGCCTTGTTTTATCTTGGAGAGATTGCTTTTAACAACCGCGATTATGAGCGGGCGGCCGAACTATTCAATCAGGCACTTCAAAAAGACAATACTCTTGCAGGGCCTTGCTGCAGGCTGGCCCAATATGCGTTAATAAAAGACCAAAAGACAAAAGCAAGAGCTTATCTGGTTTCGGAGCTGGAAACTTGCCCGGAGGATGTGGAAATCCTGGTTTCCATGGGCTCGATGTTTTTGAGAATCGGCGAGCTCGATTATGCAATGCACTGTCTGTTGCGGGCTGTTGATGTCGATTGTGCTAATGCGGATGCCTATTACTATCTTGGAGCTGCCAGGGCCATAAAAGGGGCGTTTGGGGATGCCGCGGAATTTTTTGCCCACACGCTTGATATCAACGGTGAGCACATTCTCGCGTTAAGAGATTCGGCTATTGTTTACTTGGCAATGGGCAGATTAGCCGACGCTGCGAAGAACGCTGAGAAGGCACGTTCATTGGCAGGTGACGATGCACAGCTAAAAGCACTTGGCCAACGAATTCATCTGGCCCAGCTATGGCAGCGAATATCGGATTTTCTTTGTCGATTCAAAGTTCGACCCATCTTCAAAAAACTTCCTCACTAATTTTTTAAAAAAGCTCATATTTTAATCATCCTTCATCAAAGCCTCTTAAAGCGGCAATAAAATCCAATCATACTCCTCTAAGATATGCCAAAAACCGCATATTCACCAGAAAAACACTGATTGGTCTTGGATTAGAGTGGGTGAAATTGGTGGCGAGTGGAGACCAAATGGAGACCAGACACTTCTGGTCCTAAATAGGGATTGGAAAGCGAGTTGTCTGTGTGGTTTGGTGCATATCCTCGAGGAGTAGGTCTGCTGACAAACATCCAATTATGAATTTGATTTCGCCTACGATAATTTTTTGATGATTATTTATCCTTACGGAGAATATAAGTTTGACTTTGACGGCCAACTCAACTAAATTTACTAAAACAGGTCTCGTTAGCCTAAAGTTATTATTTCAACAAGTTCTGATGAGTTTTTTACGAGTTGGTACCGAAGGGATTGTGGATTTCGATGCACAGCGATTTGACACAAGGGCAAAATTAGTAGGCGCAGAATTGCCTGCTTTGGAGAAAGCATCGAAATTCTCAGAGAAATTGTTGAGTGACTACAAGAAACTTCTGGATAAGAAGTTCTCTAAGGATCCGCCTGAGGGACTTGAGGAGGCTGACGTTGTCCTACTCGGGTCTATCGCTAGGGAAGAAGGCTCTTCTAGGTCGGATTGTGACTACTATGTGCTGCAAAAAGGGGCCCCACCTAGTACGACCCGAAAGCTAATCATGGCTATGGAGGAAATACCGGATGTTTCCGAACGTAGAAAGCCGGGAGCTCAACGTGTTTTTGGTGAGATTGTCGTAGCAGCGAACCTCTATGAAAGTATAGGACTGGAACTTGACTCAAATGCGAATATGACGCGACGTATTCTTCTCTTGAGCGAGTCAAAACCAGTTACTAAGGGAGTGACCCACAAAATAGTCTTTGACAACATCTTGAGTAGATACTGTGC